>CAYRHB010000018.1:0-35687 GCA_964424035.1 uncultured Leptolinea sp. | reverse complement strand
GGAATTCATAATAGTAGGGTTCATTGATGTCTTCGTCAAAACTAGACAAACATTCAAAAACCAATTTTTTTTTCATAAATTCTCGCTTTCAATTCTGTCCATTTTCCGCAAGCTTAACTCTCTCTTCGGTTTAAATGGTGGTTCAAGGATTGATTCTAATGGAACTATGAGTGCTGGAGCATTCATAACATTCCTGATCACTGAAGAAATGCCGTTCATGGTTTTTATACCTGTGGCAACAATAACTGGCTTTACTGTATTTATCCCTTCCCGGGCATTTGTGTAAACTCCGGAAAACTTATTCATTGCATTTGCAGAAACAGATTTGGCGTTAGTAAAAAGAGCATTTCGAATATTATTTGAATTTCTTAGAATTGTATTACTTTCCAACCTCAGTTGTTCCATCGATGATTTTTGAAAACGTTCAGCACTTCTTACTATCCTTGCTACCTCGCCTCCATAGTCATTAAATTTTGCACTCTTCCCTAAAGTGCCAAGTGATACATTTCTGGCAACATCTTTTACTTCCACACATAATGCTTCTATAGCATTATTTACATTTCTAGTAAATACCAAATCTGCTCCATTTGCATATTGACTTTTTTCCAAAGGATTTCCCACAACTTGCCAGGCTCCATTTGCTGTTTGAGAAAAGAAGTCGATTGCCATTTGGATCAGATCGGAATAAGGTACATCAGTATGCCCTGTTGGATCATTCCGGTTTATCGGATTATTTCGCACATAGGCGTACCGGTCAAACGCAGACGCCTTCCCCGGTTCGGGGATGAGCGTGTCCGCCTGCGTGAAGTGGCCGGTCAGCGGATCATAAAAACGTGTGACGTAGTAGTCCAAACCCAGTTCGGCCTGGGCCAGCTGGCCGGTATAGCGGTGTGTCGGCTTCGGCAGGCTCAGACGATATGCATGCCGGGATTCTCAGAATGACGGATTGCGGACCCGGTAGCTGAGCTCGTCGAAGCCCGCCTTCCCCGGCTCGGGGATGAGCGTGTCCGCCTGGGTGAAATGGCTGTGACGGGGGTCCGCTACGCAGAAAGCGGGCGACGTAGGTTTCCAGCCCCGGTTCGGCCTGGGCCAATTGGCCGGTGTAACGGCGCGTCGGCTTCGACAAGGCGAATGGCGGGAATGAATAGTGTTAGGCACTAGAAGGATGGTCTAAACCTAAAATGAATTCTCACTTGCCAAGCTATATAAATAAGGCAATTTCTTATTGATCATTATTCCTTTTTGAACATCTTGTTTTTTTTGTTTTCGAGCATCGTCAATACGCCAAAGTTTATGTATGATCCAATAAATGATGCAAAAAAGAATGGGGTGATCAAACATATCAATACAATATAGATTGTACTGGACCATTCATCAATAAAAGCATTTCCTATAAAAATGAAGATCAGCATCATTCCAGAATACATGCAAGTTGCTGTTCCAATTGCGATCAATAGAGATCGTTTTATTCTTTCGCGTTTATCCATAGGGGGATTCAGAGAACGTGCATTTTGCCAAATAGCCAACGTAAGTGATATGAGAAATATGAAGATAATTAAAATTTTTACAAAAATATTGTCCATTTTCCACCTATCGAAGATAAACATATGTAGTTTGAGTGAATGTATGCTGCCAGGTTGGAAGATAACCTAAATCATTTGCAACAGCCCCGGCTTGAAGTGCAATTGACCCTTCAGTAATATTAGTTCCCAACCCTAATAATCCAGTGGTAAAAGAAATTTCCGTATTTGATGAAACTGTTACATCATTTTTAATTATCGTTTTATCTCGATAATATGATAAGTCACTTACAAGTCTAGTTTCTCCTGTCATTAGGTCGGCCAGAATACTTGAACCTGATGCAAAAGAAGCCGAAATATTGCCAATAAATACAAGTGATCTAACTATTGGATTGGTTTGACCAAGAATCCACCCAGCACCAGCACCCGCAATTCCAACTATGGGTGTTCCTTCAAAACTAATGCCAAGAAAGCCGATACCAACATATGTAACAACAATCGATTCGGCAATCATGTCAAATCCCAGGGCTATTTTATCTAAGTTTGTGGCTATTTCCCTTAGCTGGGTAGGAGAAATGATTGGTTGCAGTTTATTTGCTATTTCTTTTGTGTCAAAATGGAATGAATTTTCGTTTTCAATCCTTTTTTGTTTTTCAGTTTTATTTTTCCGTAAAGTGTATTCTCTCCACCTTTTTAGATCACCGGAGCGATCACAATCGGGATCACCAATACCACAATCAATTCCATGCCCGCTGGGATCACTGTACCGGATCGGGTTGTAGAGCACATACGCATACCGGTCAAACGCGGACGCCTTCCCCGGTTCGGGGATGAGCGTGTCCGCCTGCGTGAAGTGGCCGGTCAGCGGGTCATAGAAACGGGCGACATAATAGTCCAGTCCCAGTTCGGCCTGGGCAAGCTGGCCGGTGTACCGGTATTGGGTGGGGGTGGTTCCCTGCGTTGACCGGATCTCGCCGAACGCCGCGTACTGGATGACGCTGTGCAGCGTCCCGTCGGCGTTGGCGGTGGTGCTGGTTGATCCCAGGTGGTCGGAGACAATTTGTAGGGGCGAAGCATCCGGGGATGAGCGTGTCCGCCTGGGTGAAGTGGCCCGTCAGCGGGTCATAAAAGCGGGCGACATAGTAGTCCAGTCCCAGTTCAGCCTGGGCGAGCTGGCCGGTATAGCGGAGTGTCAACTTCGACGAACTCAGACGCCAGACATGCCGGGATTCTTCACCCCTGCGGGGTTCAGAATGACGGATTGGCGGACGCCTTCCCCGGCTCGGAGATGAGCGTGTCCGCCTGGGTGAAGTGGCCCGTCAGCGGGTCCGCTACGCGGAACCGTGCGACGTAATAGTCCAGTCCCAGTTCGGCTTGGGCGAGCTGGCCGGTGTAACGGCGCGTCGGGTTCGATACCTACACGGTAAAATCGTCGTGCGGCACTAACATAGGCTCAGCCGCCGGTCGACGCCTTCCCTAACCTGGGGATGATGCTTCTTATTCATTACTCCCGTTTATTACCAGTTTTTAATCCAAACAGAAAGCGAAAGTATTGACATGACCAATACAAGGATACCTGAAATAAGAAAGTTTATTCCATCGATTTTTCTCGATTGAATTATGTAACCATTTCTGAAAGTTCTGTATTTCTTTTTGCCCAAAATCATTTCCATAAGATAAAGGAATACTCTTTCATTGAGCAAAATAACATTTTTCTTTTTAATCAATACGTTATAGGAATCTCGAAATAAGAGTAAAGATATTAAAAAAAGGATAAAGAATGATATACCATAGATATTCGATGTTAAAAAAATCATAATTTCCACCTACTCAATCTTCGTATTTGGCAAAACATTAATACCTAAAGAAACCAAATTGCCAATCCATCCGACACGGGGCACTAAACGTTCTGCCCGTGCTAGTAATAGCATGTATTTCACTTGAGATTCTAATGTATACAATGTTGCATTTGTTGGATCACCTTTATATAGATCATAAGCTGTCTTTCCCAAACTGGCACCTTCAATGACTTCTGTTATAACCCAACCCACTGAGCCTTCTGGGGGCTTATTAATAGCAATATCACCCAAAAGCCCAACCACGTCGATCGCCGCATCAGCGACGTCAACATTATCCCAATTTACAGATACCTTGGTCTTATTTCCCCCCTGCGAAGGATTTTGATTTTGTGGGTATATAAGTGTAGGGGTAACTGTAGGAGAGACTATAGGGGTGACTGTTGGTCCTGCATTTAAATACTTTTGTGATGCCTGTGGTGTACCAGAAGTTAGTGTCTTTTGTAAAGTCGAAATACTGAACTTAAAGGGTATTGTTGTTGGGGTTGGAGTTACTGTTGGTGTCTCAGTTGATGTGGTATTTGAAGTATTATCATCCACTGGTGGGAGCGATTTTTTCTTCCTTTTACAAATATCGCCTGGCGCACATTCTCCAGAATCTTTATGCCCGCTCGGATCGCTGTACCGGATCGGGTTGTAGAGCACATACGCATACCGGTCAAACGCGGACGCCTTCCCCGGTTCGGGGATGAGCGTGTCTGCCTGGGTGAAGTGTCCCGTCAGCGGGTCATAAAAGCGGGCTACGTAATAGTCCAGTCCCAGTTCGGCCTGGGCCAGCTGGCCGGTATACCGGTACTGGGTGGGGGTGTTTCCCTGCGTTGACCGGATCTCCCCGAACGCCGTGTACTGGATGACGCTGTGCAGCGTCCCGTCGGCGTTGGCGGTGGTGCTGGTTGACCCCAGGTGGTCGGAGAGCACAAGGTAGGGGCGAAGCATCCAGAGATTTACTATACATTACTGACAGGCTATGCACCGGATGCTACGCCCGTACACACGTCTGTCAGTGGGTCCGCTACGTAGAAAGCGTGCGACGTAGGTTTCAAGTCTCAGTTCGGCCTGGGCGAGCTGGCCGATATATCAGGGGGAGTAAAACTCCACCTTTTACGGGGCAGGAAAACAATCCCTCCCTATGTTTTCCTATTTAACCGGGATCTTTTCCAGTTCGCTGACCAGCCCGTCAATCACATCAAAGCCGCCCTGCCAGAAGGAGGCTTCACGAATGTCGATCCCGGCCTCCTTGAGGATGCGGTCCGGCGACAGCGAACCGCCTGTCTCCAATATCTTCAAATATCGCGGTTTGAAGGCTTCACCTTCCTGTTTGTACTGCCTGTACAGCGAGAAGACCAGCAGCTGTCCGAAACTGTAGGCATACACATAGAACGGTACGCTGAAAATGTGCGGAATGGACACCCATTCGTACTGGAACTCATCGCCGATCTCCACCGAATCGCCGAACTGGGTCTTCAGGTTGGCCAGGTAGCCCGCGTTCAGTTCATCCACCGAAGCCCCGGCGGCGATCATCTCATGGGCTTCCTTTTCGAAGATGGCAAAGTACGCCTGGCGCAGGATGGTGGCGTAGGCATCATCCACCTGACGGAAGAGCAGGTCGCGGCGAACATCCTCATCCGGGTCCTGTTTCAGCAGATGGTCTACCAGCAACATTTCGCCGAAGGTGCTGGCGGTTTCGGCTAACGGCAGCGAGGCATGGAAGGTGAGCATGCTGTGTTTCGATGCCAACATGGAATGAACAGCATGTCCCAGTTCATGAGCCAGGGTAGCCACATCTTCCGCCTTGCCCTGGAAGCTCTGCAGCACCCAGGGGGTCAGGTCCGGCAGGGCCGTCAGGCAGAAGGCGCCGCCCTGTTTGCCCTTGCGTACTTCACTATCCAGGTGGTCTTCATCCAGCACGCGCCCGGCCAGTTCGGCCACCCGCGGATCAAACGCGCGGTAGGCGTCCATCACCAGTTTGACGCCCTGGTCAAAGGAGTAGGTTTTGTCCGATTTTGCCACCGGCGCGTACACGTCATAGCGGCGCAGTTTGTCCACCCCCAGCCAGCGGGCTTTCAGTTTGAAATAGCGGTGGAACAGACCGGCATTCTTCTCGGCGGAATCCAGCAGGGTTTCAACCGCTTCATCCGGAATATCGTTGGCCAGGTTACGCACCGCGATGGGTGACACAAACTTGCGCAACCCGAGCTGCTCGGTATGCCAGTCCCTGACGATATTCTGATAGATCTGCCCCAGAATGGGCGCGTCCTGCCCGTATACACGGTACAGTTCCTGATAAGCCTGCCTGCGCAGGTCGGGGTCTGCTTCACGCACATACACGGCCAGCTCACCGCGGGTCATGGATTTGGTTTCACCATTGACCGTCAGGTTGAATGTATAGCGGTTCGTGATGGATGTGTAGAGCGTATCCATGGCGCTTGAACCGGTCACATCCTTGAGGTTGATGATCTTCTCTTCCGGCTCGGTGAGGGTGTATTTCTTGAAATGCCGCATTTCTTCCAGCCAGTAACGGCGGTCTCCGGCGGCGGCCAGCAGCCGGTCGGCGTTCGCGTTATCCAGGTCTTTCCACCAAAGACTGAAGAACAGGGTTCGATTGGCCAGTTCAGCCGTGAACTGCTGGATGCGCGCCAGCAGCGCAAGGGCGCTCTGGTCCTGTGTGTCGGCGGCAAAACGCAGATTGGCAAAACTGAACAGCACATTGGCTTTGCGCGTCATCTCCTCCTGCCGGTCTACCAGATCAAGGAAGCCGTCGACCGGGATATCCGGCGTCAGCCGGGAGCGGAAGGATTCAAATTCCGTCGCCATTTTTTCCAGGCTGCCAAATAACGCGTCCACCTCTTCTTTGGATCCTTCCGGCAGCAGGTCCTTCAGAGACCAGGCTTTCTGCGGGTAGGTTTTTATATCAGTCATCGGATTTTTTCTCCTGGGAACTTAATATGATCTGCCGCAGCCGGTCAATGGGATACAGCCGGTTATCCGCCGGGTCACTGTAATACCAGTCTGTCCAACCATTGGCCTGCCGGCCCTGCAGCTGGCTGGCCAGCCCGTGTATGGACCCGGTTTGTCCGTCCAGTTGCAATCTGCCCTGTGTGGTGATGAAAGCCTGAATGCCAGACTCCGGACCCAGGTACAACGGGTCACCCGGACGCAGGTATCCATATTCTAGCAAACTGCCGAAAGGCAGGCGAACACGTTGTCGAACCTCCACTTTTCCGGGGTCACTTTCCACGCGGGGATCAGGTTCGATCCTGTCCAATCGCTCACGGGCATATTTTATGTACTCCGGTTCCTTTTCCATGCCGATCCAGTGCCGTCCCAGGCGAATGGCCGCTTCACCGGTGGTGCCGGTTCCAAAGAACGGGTCAAGCACCACATCACCGGGATGGGTACTGGCTGCCAGCACGCGATACAGGAGGGCAGCCGGTTTCTGGGTGGGATGCAGTTTTTCCCCGTTGACGCGCAGCCGCTCGCGGCCGACACACAACGGCAGATACCAATCGCTGCGCATTTGCAGGTCCTCGTTCAGGGCGCGCATTGTCCGGTGATTAAAGGTGTAACGCGCGCCGCGTTCTTTCTGCGCCCAGATGAGCGTCTCATGCGCGTTGGTGAAACGCACGCCCCGGAAGTTCGGCATGGGGTTGGATTTGATCCACACCACATCATTCAGGATCCAGAAATCCAGGTCCTGCAGTACGGCGCCCACCCGGTAAATATTATGGTAGCTGCCGATGACCCACAGTGTGCCGGTGGGTTTTAATACCCGGCGGCAGGCAGAAAGCCAGGCGCGCGTAAAGGAATCATATTCTGCAAAACTGCTGAAACGGTCCCAGCGTTCGTTGACGGCATCCACCAGCGAATTATCCGGCCGGCGCAATTCCTTTTGCAATTGCAGGTTGTAGGGTGGATCGGCAAACACCACATCCACCGATTCCGCCGGCAGGTCCGCCAGAAGCTCAATACAATCGCCTTCCAGTATCCGGTCCAGTGGCAGGTCGGTGGTCATTGGTACGCTGTTACCCCTGTTGGATCAACCGCAATGCCTGCGGATGGAGATGTTGGTTGGCGGCCACAAGGCTGATGGGTTTTGTCAGGCAGTCGGGCGAACCGTCATATTTCGACAGGATGCCGCCCGCTTCCTGCACGAGCAGGATACCGGCGGCAATATCATAGGAATTCATCTGGGTCTCGAAGTAAATATCCATGCGTCCGGCAGCCACGTAACAGCAATCCAGGGCGGCAGACCCGAAACGGCGGCAGGCCTGGGTCTGCAGGCTGAAACGCCGGTAGAGCTCTAAAGCCAGCTGCATTTCAGGGGATTTCTGGTCATAGGGGAAACCGGTAACGCTCAGGCTGCGGATCAGGTCGGTGGTACCGGTTACGTGGATGCGCCGGTCATTCAACCAGGCGCCCCGCCCTTTTTCCGCGCTGAACAACTCATCCAGCATGGGGTCATATACGGCAGCCAATTTTATCTCACCGTCTTCGGCATAGGCGATGGACACACAGAAGATGGGAACGCCGTGCGAAAAGTTGACCGTACCATCCAACGGATCGATGTGCCAGCATGATCCGTTACTGCCCTGGTGCACGCCGGATTCTTCTGCCACGATCGAATGGTCGGGATAATGGCTCTTAATATAGGACACAAGAAATTCATCCGAACGTTTATCGGTTTCGGTCACCGGGTCAATGAGACCTTTCATTTCTACCTGGTGTGCCTGGCCGTACCCGGCGCGCAAAATACTGCCCGCTTCACGGGCGATGGTTTTCAATTCATCCAGAGTTGGAGCCATGGTTCACAATTTCTTTCTATCAATAAAGGTTATGGATGATTGTAGCCTTCCAGACTCGATAAGGCAAGGTTTTCGCTTTTCGTTCCATCCGCGGGAGGGGCATCGACAATCCTTTATAGTCCTCTGGATTGTTTATTTACCTGACAGGCGGGATCCTTCCCTTCGGTCAGGATGACAAAAACCCGTGTGTCAAACGATTCCGTATTATGTGCATCCCCTCTGTCACGGAAACCTTCTTCCCGGATCGATATTAGCCTGGCAGGCAGGATCCTTCCCTGCGGTCAGGATGACGGAGGATCGTGTATTGTGTGGTGCAGGTATTCCAGCCGGCTTATGATTACCGCGAGTGCGGGACACGAAAAACTAAAATGTTACCCGCCGCGGGAAACGGTCTTCTCCATAATTGATCTTGCCGGGATCGTCCATCCATACACCGGGCTGTTTCGTTCCGCACTTCGGGCAGGTCCCCTGTGCTGTGACGCGGTAATCTCGCAGCATGTAGCCCAGGCGGGAAATCAGCCGCGTGTTACAGTTGGGGCAATAGGTATCCTCTAGCGATTTAACCCGCCCCGGCAGGTTTCCGGCATACACATAACGCAATCCCGACTCCTGGCCGATCTCCGCCGCGCGTACCAGTGTGTCCACCGGGGTGGGCGGCCGGTCGTTCATGCGGTAATCCGGGTGGAATGCCGTGACGTGCCACGGGATATCCGTCGACACCGAGGCAATGTAGCGCGCGGCTTCCCATAATTCTTCATTGGAATCGTTGTAATCCGGGATCACCAGGGTGACGACCTCCACCCAGAAGCCCAACTCATGCGCCTTTTTAATGGTATCCAGCACATTCTGCAGTTTACCGCCCAGCTCACGGTAGTTCTTTTCCTGCATGGATTTCAAGTCGATCTTATAACCATCCAGGCAGGGTTTCAATACTTCCAGTGCCTGTGGAGTGGCATGACCGTTTGAAATATACACACACTTCAAACCGGATTGCTTCGCCTGTTTGAAGATATCCACCGCCCACTCGGTGGTGATGAGCGGCTCATTATAGGAAGATGCCATGATCCGCGCTCCGCTGCGGATGGCGTACTCCACCAGTTGCTCCGGTTGCACCTGTTGAATGCTCCCCACTGAACGGCTGGCCTGTTCATCACGCAAAACCTGGCTGGATAACCAGTTCTGGCAGAAACTGCAGTGGAAATCACATCCCAGCATTCCAAAGGTCAGCGCGTTCGCGCCGGGAAGGAAATGATTGAACGGTTTCTTCTCGATGGGGTCAACCTGAACGCCGGCCACATACCCCCACGGCGCCATCAGGGTGCCATCCCGGTTGAAGCGCACCTGGCAGACACCCCTCCCGCCGGGCTTTATGTAGCAACGGTGGGCGCAAGCCGAACAGCGCACGCTTCCTTCTTCTGCCGGTTCGAACAGCGTGGCGGGCTTTGTCAGCCTGTCCATTACTTCCATCAATTGCGCCATCAATTCCATTATAGCTAACAGAAATGTAAACGTCATATTCACTTGACGGCAGCCGATAATGACTATACAGTTGAAAAATGAAAAACAGGGGTTTTGTTCAAATCACTCTAGCCCTCGGGTTGGCCGTGGGGTTGATGCTGTCACCGCTGCATGCCGCGACAGTGGGTTATGGCGCGCATCTGCGGGATGAAACCCCGTCCGCGCCAATTGACGATTTGGTGGATACGACTGCAGATGAGGGGGAACCCGTAGAATCATCTCCACAGCCGGAAGGAACAGATGCCTTCGCAACGGAAGGAGACTCAACACCCGAGGCGGCTTCCACTCCAGAACCTGAAACCACCTCCGCGCCGCCTGAGGAAACCCTTGAGTCATCCCCGGTCGCCGAAACAGCAGAACCCACCCCGGGAACCTCGACAGAAACAATGGAAGCGGCAACATTGCCCGTCGAAGCAACGTCCAACCCGACAGAACTGCCATCCGAAACCGCCTTGCCAACCGTAACAGAGGCGGCCGGGTTTGTCTCTGATGTTTCACCCACCCCCGAACCGGAGATCATGGAAGAGACCGCGTTGGTTTCAGAAGCAACCACTCCGGAACCGGAAGAAGACACAGCCGAAAACTCCTCCCTGGTCAGCGGGAAGATACTCATACAATACGATTCATCCACCAATCTGGATGATCTGACATCCGGATTGATTCAGCTTGGATTCACTGTGCTGGAACCGGCTGGAACGGGATGGTTGGTGTTGGATGTTCCGTCCGGCAGCGAGGCAGATTCAGCCGTGCTGGTGCAGTCCCTGTATGGCGTTCAGACGGCATCTCCCATACAGGTTGCAACCGCGTTGGATCTGATCCCCAATGACCCGGAATATTCAGACCAGCAATACCTGACCATGATCGATGCCGCGGGTGGTTGGGAATACACCACCGGTTCAAGCAGCGTGATCATCGCCGTGATTGATACCGGAGTGGATTACACCAATCTGGAATTTGCCGGCTGTCTTGTGGCTGGTTACGATTTTGTCAACCATGACTATGATCCTTTTGACGACAACGGTCACGGCACCCATGTGGCGGGGATCATCGCCGCCACCGGCAACAACAACTACGGTATTGCCGGGTTGAACTGGCAGGCAATGATCATGCCGATAAAAGTGCTGGATGCCTCTGGTTATGGCACTGACCTGAACGTGTATTATGGGATCCTGTACGCCGTCGATAATGGCGCGACGATCATTAATCTGAGCCTGGCTCTCGACAGTTACTCCGCGCTGGTAGCCGCAGCCGTGGACTATGCCAACAGCCGGGGAGTTACCGTTGTGGCTGCCAGTGGGAATACGAATTCCTCCGTAAATTACCCGGCCGCCCTGTCGCAGGTGATCGCCGTCGGCTCGGTGGATGATAGTGAGAATCGTGCCTATTATTCCAATTACGGTTCCGAACTGGACGTAGTGGCTCCGGGCAACAATATCCTGTCAACAGAAGGCTCAAGCCTGACCTATAGAACCGGAACTTCGATGGCCGCGCCACAGGTGACAGGGCTGGCTTCCTTGTTGAAGAGCATCTATCCCCTGACACCGGTTCAAATCAAGACCACCATCGAGTCGACGACCAAAGACCTCGGCACAACCGGTTGGGACCAGTACTTTGGAAACGGGCTCATACAGGTACGGCGTGCTATTGAATGGCTGCTGGCCAGGCTGGCGGCAGCCACCCCGCGTGAGACGGCGGATGAAATTCCACCCACCCCCGGCTACCCCACCTTCACCCCGACATTTACTCCCACCTTGACTCCCACGGCGACCCCGGCCAATTAAACATTTCGATTAAACCCCCGGGGTTGACCGGAGGTTTAACCGCATCCACCGGTAGTCTGCGGGCAAACCCCTGTCTCTTCCATAAACTCCAGAATATGGAAGTAGTAGTAAGGTTTCGTTTCCTCTCCAAAAAATAAGTCTGTCTCAAACAGGTGAGACAGACTTATTCAAATTGATTGTTTTTCGGGGTTAATCTACCAGATCGTACACATCGTGCATCAGATCGGCATTCCGTTTGTAGAGTTCCTTGTAGACAGTGTGGTATTTGTCATAGGCTTCAAAGGTTGCCGGGTTGGGCTCCACGGTGCGGATATCCTTCATCCATCCCTTGACATCCTGGGCAGCTTTAAAGGCACCCACGCCAAGGCCGGCCATAAAGGCGTCGCCGTAGGAAGCGCCGAAGGTGATTGCCGGAACCTGCTGGGCGATCTTGCAGATGTCACTGGTAGCCTGCAGCCAGATGGGGTTCTTGGTGCCGCCGCCGACTGCCACCACTTCGGTGATCTTCGCGTTCAAGCCACGCATAAAGTCAAAGTTATGGCGTACGCTGTGACCGATACCCTCCACTGCCGCGCGGAACAGGTGTCCACGGGTATGAGCCAGGGTCAGGCCAAAGTACACACCTCGGGCACGCGGGTCATTGATGGGCGTGCGCTCACCGCTGAAATACGGCAGCAGCAGCAAACCTTCCGCGCCCGGCGCGATATCCTGGGCTTCCTTGACCAGTTCGCCGTATGCGTTTGGACCACCGTCAGCCTCAGCAGCCACCAGATCTTTGGCTGCCTGATCCCGGAACCAGCGGGTGACGGAACCGCTGGTGGCCATGCCGGCGATGGAACAGTACGTGCCGGGAAGGATATAAGGATTGCACCAGAGCTGGGTATCGGTGACGGGTTTGTCGAGCACCAGCAGCACAATGATGGTAGAGCCGTACATCATCATCACCTGGCCGGGATTGGTCACACCCACAGAGACCGCTTCGGAAACCGCGTCCACTGCGCCGACGATGACCGGTGTGCCTTCCGCCAGACCCGTTTCAGAGGCAGCCTTCTTTGTCACCTTTCCGGCAATATCCGGACACCAGCCGGGTTCAGGCAGTTTGTCAATATCACAGATCTCCCTGGTCAATTCATCGCTGTACCGGTTGTTCTTCAGATCATAGAGCGGCATGGTGAAACCGGCTGTCATGTGGTCGATGCGGAATTGGCCGGTCAACCGGGCAACCAGGAAACTGGACGCGGTGAGGAATTTGTGGGTTTTCTTGTACACTTCCGGTTCATTCTTTTTGAGCCACAGGATCTTGGGGCCGGTGGATTGGGTGCACAGGTCCATTCCGCTGAAATTGAAGATCTTTTCTTTGCCGACCATCTCATTCAGTTCATTGATCTCTGCAAAAGCTCGGGTATCCACACCATACAGGATGCCGTTGCGCAGCGGGTTGGCATCTTTATCCACAGGCAGCACGCACGCACCAATGGCACTGGCGCCGACACCCATGATCTCTTTCGGGTCAATTCCGGTGACCTCGATCAATTTGTGGGTCAGGGCACAGAAATCACCCCACCATACCTTTTCCGGATCATGTTCCGCCAAACCCTGGCGGGGAATGATGATGGTGTGGGGAACTACCTGCACAGAAACAACTTTCCCTTCCATGTCGGTGAGTACACCTTTTGATTCGTACGTGCCAATATCAATACCGAGTAAATATCCTTTTGTCATGAGGTTTTCTCCTAAAGATTATTGCCTTAATTTGGATTCACGTTCTTTCAAGTAGCCGTCAATTTCCATGATCTCGTCTTCAGTAAGGTGTTTGACGACTGTTGTTTCCACAATCTGTTCGGGCTTGCGCGCCCCTGCTATCGCCGCGGAAACCTCCGGACGGCGCAGGACCCAGGCGATTGCCAGCTGTGACAGGTTGCATCCCCTGCGTTCCGCGATCGGGCGCAATTTTTCTATGAATTCCAGGTTAATGCTGAATTCCGGTTCATCGAACATGGGAGCGCCCTTGGTCCGGCGCCAGTCATTGGCAGGCAGGCTGTTCATGTACTCCCGGTTGAATTTTCCCGCCAGCATCCCTGATTCGATTGGGCTGTAAACCACAATGCCGATCTTGTTGGCCGCGCAGTACGGCAGTAATTCCGGTTCAACGTCACGGCGCAGCATGCTATAGGGCGGTTGATTGGAAGCCACTGGATGGATGGGCTGGATGCGTTTTAACTGATCCACATTAAAGTTGGACACGGCAATGTAACGGACTTTTCCTTCCTGTACTAGACAGGCCATTTCACCCCAGGCTTCTTCCACATCCTCTTCAGGGTCCGGCCAGTGGATCTGCCAGAGATCGATCCTGTCGATTTGAAGGCGCCGCAGGCTGTCTTCACACTCCTGGCGAATGCTCCATTTCTTCAGCCGTCCAAAAACCTCGCCGGTCTTTTCGTTCCATCCACGCCCGCACTTGGTGGCTACAATCACCTTATCGCGCCGGTCTTTGATAGCTCTCGCCACCACCTCCTCGGCGTGTCCAAGGCCATAGCAGGCAGCTGTATCTATCCAGTTCACCCCCTGATCCAATGCCCGGTGGATGGTCCGAATGGATACATCATCATCGGTCGGTCCCCAGCCCCATTCCCAGCGGTCGCCGCCGATGATCCAGGTGCCAACCCCCACTTCTGATAACTCGAGGTCTGTGTAACCAAGTTTCCGATACTCCATTCCATATCCTCCAACACACATCCGGAAAACGAATGACGTATATATTATAGTATTTTGTTTATTTGAACAAACATATAGAACCAAAGAAACAAATTGTTCTCTCGGGTTGATTATATGAGAATTTATTCAACGCGTGGTAGGGATAAATGTCACATCTCGGAAGATAGTTTTTCCCACTCTTCCATACGCCCATCCAACTCCTGCTGGATCTGATTAAACCTTACCCCAAGGTCGTATACCTGCCGGGGATCATCCGGCGGATTTTCCAGCTGCCGGCTGATTCCATCCAGCTCGGTTTCAAGCTGTGATATGGCTTCTTCCAATTTCTTTACCGCTTCCATCTGTCTCCGGCTGGGACGTGCGGGATGACTCCCGGCTGATCTCCCGCCGGTTTTATGGACAGGCGTGTTCTCTGATGGCTCGGTTTTGGATTCGTTTTCCTTCTCCTGCCGGCGAAAGGCAACATACTCACTGTAACTTCCGGGAAAGACCTTTAATAATTGGTCATCGGGAAGTACATCCCAGATCTGGGTCGCCAGCGCGTCGATCAGGTAGCGGTCATGTGAAACCAGCAGGATGGTACCGTCAAAAACCTGTAGCACCGACTGGAGTGTATCCTGCGACGCCAGGTCAAGGTGATTGGTCGGCTCATCCAGGAGCAGCAGGTTGGCTCCACCAAGCGCGAGACAGGCCAGAGCCAACCGGCCGCGCTCACCGCCGGATAATAAAGATACCTGCTTGAACACATCATCACCTGTGAACAGGAATTTCGCGAGGTAGTCACGCACATCGCCCGGCAGCATTTTCGGTTGGGCTTTATTGATCTCCTGCATCAGGGTGTTTTCGGGATCAAGTCCCTCATGGGCCTGGGCAAAGTAACCGATCTTCAGGCTTGCCCCCATCACGGCTTCACCGTTGAGCGGTGGGATCTGCCCGAGAAGTGTTTTCAACAGGGTGGTCTTGCCGGCCCCATTCGGGCCGATGACCGCAGCGCATTCACCGCGCAGCAGGATGAGATCTGGTACATGGAACAGTGGAATTCCGTCATCGGCGTATCCCACAGAAAGGTCTGTTGTCCGCAGAACCAGGTCCCCCGAACGTTTGGAAGGCGCCAGATTCAACCGGAGTGTGTCGGTTTCCAGCGGGCGGTTAAGTTTCTTTTCCTGCATGAAACGCTCCAACCGTTTCAAACGCCCCTGAGCCTGGCGGGTGTTCTGACCGGCCATATTGCGTCGGATGTATTCCTGTTCCTTCAGGATGAATTCCTGCTGGGCTTCCACTTCTTTAAATAACCTTTCACGGCGCGCTTCCCGTTGATGCTGGTAGGCTGAATAATTCCCGTGGTAGGTGGAAAATCCATTGTCCATTTCCCAGATGCTGTCCGCCACCTGGTCCTGGTAGTAGCGGTCGTGCGAAATGACCATAACCGCGCCCGGAAAATCTTTTATTGTGTTTTCCAGCCATTCCACAGCACCAATATCCAGGTGATTGGTCGGCTCATCCAGAAGCAGCAGATCAGGCTGGCTCAATAACAAACGGGCCAGTAAAGCCCGGGTGCGCTGCCCTCCGGAGAGTTGACGCAGCGGGCGCGCGGCGTCATCCGCAGCGAACCCTAGGCCGGTTAAGGTCTGACGGATACTAGTTTCGTAGGTGTATCCGCCAGCCGTCTCAAATTCATGCTGCAAACGGCCATAGCTTTCCAGCAAATCGTCCGTAGTATCCTGCCGGCTCATGTCCTCTTCCAACCGGTGCAGCTCTTTCTGGCGGCGGATGAGCGTTTTAAAAGGTTTCAGGCATTCGTTCCATAAAGTCTGGTCACCGTTCAGATCAGACTCCTGCGGAAGGTACCCCATGTTCAATCCACGCGCGCGAAAGACTGAACCGCTGCTGGCATCCTCTTCGCCAACCAGGATCCGCAGCAGGGTGGTTTTTCCCACACCATTGGGACCCACCAACCCGACACGGGCTTTTTCCGGAAGGCTTACAGAAATGTTTTCAAATATATCTACAGCGCCAAAGGATTTACCCAGGCGCTCGGTGGTCAGTAAAGGCATGGGCCTATTTTAATGGAATTTGGCAGAATTACCCGCCATTAATCTTCCGATGGACAGATTTAAATACCGATGCGGGTTATTCTCCAAATATCTCGGAGATTATGGTGTGCAGGCGCCGTTCAAGCATGGTGTAGGAAAAATGCTGCCGTGCCAGGTCATAGTTATGGGCGGCCATTTCCGCGGCCAGAGTTGGATTTTCCAGCACCATCCGGGCGCTGGCTACCGTATCCTGGGTCACATAGCCATCAAACTCGATCACTTTAAACCCTTTGGGGCGAATATCAAAGTTATAGATGGAATAATTATTAACCATGATCGGTCTGTGGAAGTAAATAGCTTCCAGGAAAGCATTTCCGAATCCTTCAAAATCCGACGGGTAGGTCACAAGTTCCGCCTGGGGATATACATCTTCGAGTGTATAGATGTTCCGCCCGTCGTCTGTTGTTCCGCGCTTTTCCTTGATGATATCGGCAATAAACAGAGTTGGTACGTTCATCCGCTCGGCGTATTCACGGATGAACTGTTCATATTCATAACCCTCATCGCCGGATGCATGGGAAATGACCAAGCGCGCATCCATGTCAAGCCGGCTCACCAGTTCAATGGCATGCTCAATCCCTTTGCGCTGCACAATGCGGGTAGGCTGCAGGATCAAGAATTCACCTTCCGTAATCCCAAGATCAGTCCGCACCCGGTTGGAATAATCATCCGGAGGATCCGGTGGATTATCAAAATCCATCACATTCGGGATAAGCGTGCTGGAAATACCGGTTCTCAAAGCCAGCTGGTTGGAAGCTGAAGAGTTGATGACCACATGCCGGACACTGGGAATATGTGGAGGAAAACAGGAATTAAGGATTTCCCATACACAGTTGGACAGGAACCGTTTACGTTCCCAGAACATATCATGGTGGTGCCCGATAATCGGGATACCGGTCTCCGCGACCAATTCAGTTATTGCCATACCAAGGGGGATTTGGATCGGTATGGCCAGCACATTTTCCGCAATGAGCATGTGAAGGTCGAACTCGCTGACAAACCGGTATAACTCGTTTTTCAGGTGGTTTTTGTGTTCGTGAATTAGATGGGTGACATCGGGCGGCCGGATCGACCGGGAATAGACGATCCTGTTTATATAATCATTATCCGGATAGTGGAAGAAAGCTTCCGGCACCACGTGTGAGATGTCCGGTGAGCGGTCACATTCACCCGCGAAGTAGAAGCATTTGTGCCCTACCCGCCCCAGTACTTCCGCCCATTTTTCCGTTTCCAGAGAAACGCCGTCAGTCCCCTGTAAGCGCGTGGAAATAAAACCGATATTTAACAGGTGTTTCCAGCTACGTAGAGGCATATTCCGATCCTTATCGCGAGATGAAAAGAAACCTGATTATGGGATTATTATAGAGATTTTTTCCAGATGGGGATACCGCTTGAGAAGCTTTCCCGGACCACTAACAACCTGAAGGATTCCACTCAATGACCTGAACGGTCGCATTTTCCTGAATATGGGAATAGACGGTTTCCATCGGGTATCCCCGCGCCTGGCAAAGAATCGTGGCTATGGCCAGACCATGGGCAACAATAATTACCGGGTAATCATGTTTCACTTGTGCAATTTCATTGACGCAATCCCTGAAACGCGCAGAGAGTTCAGCCACAGACTCACCGCCGGGCAGGCGTGAATCAACCGGATTGCGGGATCGGTCTGCAAGCGCGCTCTCGAACTTTAACATCACATCCGAAAAAAGCATACCCTCCACTTCACCCTGAGAGATCTCCCGTAGCCGTCTGTCCAGGTTTACCGGAAGGCCGATCACTGCCGCAATCGTTTCCGCGGTTTGCCGGGCACGCATTAAATCGCTGGAATATAGGGCACTGAAGGACTTTCCGCGCAAGGTTTCAGCCAGCCCGGCTGCCTGTGCCAGACCGGTCTCATTTAAAGGAACATCCCGCTGACCTTGAAGCCTGCCTTCAACATTCCAATCCGTTTGTCCGTGGCGAACCAGCCAGATCTCTGCCATGTATTTTCCTGAAAATCCTGGTTTCCGGTGCCGGCGATCACAATCCTCTGGCAGACCGGTATTCCGGCAATTCTACCATCGGGGGACGGTCCAATTCCGGTAGTTCCTCGACTTCCAGGTAATAATTCTGGTTGGCATAATGGATCAATTTCATGGACTTATTTACATCTTCCAATAATGAACGTCCGTACCGGTGTTCCAACCGCCGGAAGATAGCCTGAAGGATCACAAACGACATTTTGCTGAGAGCTTCCAGAGACTGGTTGTGATGGATGCGTTCCAACAAATCCACCTGCCCGATGCCTTCGATCCCATATTTCTCGAAGATCTCGATCACCATGCCAATCTCCACGCCATAACCGGAGGAGAACGATATTCGCTCGAGAGCACTCCGTCGGCCGCCGTATTCTCCGGCTAACGGCTGGATAATTCCGGACAATTCAGGATAGAACAGATTGATCATCGGGCGTGCCGTGAGTTCCGTCACACGACCTCCAGCAGCAGTTTGCAGGCGGTCTTCGCTCTTCAATGGACGCTGATAAAACCCCTTGACCAGTTGAAGCCTCGGATTGATCAGCAATGGGCCTAATATGCCGTATACAAAGCGCGGATGGATATTCACGATATCTGTGTCTATCCACATGACAATATCACCCCGGGTGACCAGCAGGCTTTTCCACAGGGCTTCGCCCTTGCCGCGGCGCGGTCCGTATTCCCGCAATAATTCCTGGTGAATGTACACGGGGATTCCCAGTCTGCGGGCGATCTCACGGGTGCGATCGCTGGATGTTGAATCGATCAAAACGATCTCATCAAGCAGGTGATGTTGGTCCATCAGGCTGGTCTTGATCGTTTCGATCACAGTCCCGACTGTTTCCTCCTCATTTAACGCTGGAAGTGCCAGGCTAATGGTCAATCCCTGTTTCTCTTTCTTCTCCACAAGTCGTGAAAGGTCATCAAACTCAGAGGCATGATAGGTATTCTCAGCAAACCAGCGGTCCACAAGCAGGCTGATGGCACTGGCTCCAGACATGGTTCCTTCCGTCCCGCTCCATTTCTGGGGCGAGGGACCCTTGCGTCTGGCCATGATTACTGTGCACGGGGCATTCAAGAAGAGCGATTGAACCGGGGATTTTTGAAGAGCTCCACGTGCCGGGGCACCCAGAATCAAGATATCTTTCTGTTCAACCAGGTTCTTTATGGAATCAACGGCGTTCTCAGACTGATCCCGGCGAAATTTGACCCCGGGAAGGGTGGGAAGTATCTTTTCCAGGCCTTTAAATGGTTCATCCGCATGCCGGTCTTTGCCGGATGAAAAATGGATGACTTCCAGATCCGCCTTGGGCAGCGACATTCCAAGACGCAACGCGAGTTCAGCCGACGGACCGCCCCGGACGGGAACCAGGATGGCGGAGTCTTTTTCCGGCCATTGTCCGCGAATTATTGCCAGGTCACATGGAGCAGCATCCACCAAATCCGGTGTAACGCCCCAGGGTCCGGTACATAGCGCGGGATATTCCAGCAATACGAGGACACCTTTTTCCCGCGCTAGAATTTTCCACAGATCTTTCCACGGTTGCGGTGAGACAACAAGTTCCGGCGGCATTACCAGTGATTCCACCGAGGCAATCTCCTGTAATTTCCGCCGCAAGTCACGGGCATTTTCAGTTTTTTCGCTGGCTGATGCTCCCAACGGAACTGTCAAAAGTCCAAATAGTTGAACATCGATTCCCATGCTCAACGCAATGGCGAGGGAAACCGGCAGGGTCTCTCCATTTAATACGGGCAGCACAACCCTGCGAAAAGGTCTAAAGAGACGCTTATTGGCTGCGGACATGTCAAAGCGCCCTGGTCAATAAAGGAATAATGCGGGTCTGATAGATCGCTTCCCACGTATATAAGTTACGGACATTAATGCGTAGATTATACGTGGGGCTTTCTGTCAGATTCTGAACGATCATTCGGGCAATCTTGGCAGGTTTATCATCCGGATCAAAGTATTTTGCCCATGCTCCGGCCAGAGCATGCAATGGCGGCAGGTCTGTGCAAAAAATGGGTTTCATTGCGATGCCGGCTTCCAGGATGGGGATGCCAAAACCTTCCTCCCGGCTGGGTAACAACATGGCATCTGCCAGCCGGTAGAAACCCGCCACACTTTCCATCTCCAAACCATCAGGAACCTGTTCAGCCATCAGGTGCACACTATCGACAACGCCCATCATCCGGCGCAGGGATACCAGCTTTTTCATGTATTCCTTATTGGCCGGATTATGTGCACCCAATGGACCCGTAACCACGAGTTGGGCAGCCGGCAAGTGCTCACGGAGATGGGTGATAACTTCAATTGCAAGTTCCAGGTTTTTTCGCTTTGTTACACGCACCGGCGTAAGGAGCAAGGGCGCGGCATTATACAGGTCCAACTGGCTGCACAGGTTGCTGACCTGTGTGTTCAACCCAAGGAAGGATTGCAGGTCAATACCCGCCGGGATGACATGGATCGATTCCGGTGCCAAACGGGTGAGAGCCGCGTATTCCTTTCTACGCTCATCAGAAACCACGACCTGTGTTACTCCCGGCCAGGCTGTTCGCAGCAGGTCCCAGGGATACCCGTCGAACAACTCGGGCTGATAACGGGATGTTGTCCAGGCCAGGTCATGGTGCCATAGAATAATTCGGGGCATGTTGGGTTTTTGCGAAATCTGATATAGTGCCGCCGTAAGTGCCAGATTTTTATTCAATGACGCGACGTTATGCGCGATCAGGATATCAACTCCGGATATAGCCGCTTCCAGTTCATGTTGGATCTGTTCAACCAGAGGTTGAAAATCCTCCGGAATGGATCCGGTATCCAGGGCTGCTTTTACATTCAATACCCTGGGGTGACGGGAATCAATTAACGGGATCAGTTCAACAGGACACCGGGCATCCGTGGTCTCGCCGCGCCCGGCAAATATCCGCACTGTATGTCCCCCATTACTGATACATCTTGCATGACTGCAAATAACCGATTCCACTCCCCCGACTACCGGTGGTGCCGCATAGTGCATGATCCCGACATACATGCAATGCTCCTTTCCCTTGCCAATCATTATACCGATGGCAGAAAGTGAGTCAAATCAACCATTTACGGCTATGCTATAATTTTTTTACTCATTTATTGAATACTAAATAAATAACTATGTCCCCACGGAAGAAATCCACCAACCCTTTCGAAATCATCCTCCTTGGATTCTTTCAGGAGAATCCGTTGCACGGGTACGATCTATTCAAGATCGTTTCCCAGCCGGGTGGAATTTCGGATATCTGGCATGTGAACCAGAGCAACCTGTACGCCATGCTGGACAACCTCGAGAGGAATGGGTATTTGATTTCCCACCAGATTCAAATCGGCAACTCTCCGGTCCGCAAAGAGTATCACATCACAAAAACCGGTCTGGAATTGTTCGAAAAATGGATGATCGAACCGGTATTACACGGGCGGGATATGCGTCAGATGTTTCTGGCCAAACTGTTCTTTGCCGTGAAAGACAATCCGGATACTGCCTATAAACTGGTCACGAGACAGAAAAGGACAGCGGAAGCCTGGAAACAATCCATCCTTGAAACGATGCGGGACCTGACGATTGAAGACCAGTATGACCGGCTGGTGCTCGATTCACGGTTGAAACAGACCAACGCGTGGATAGAATGGTTGGAAGAATGCACCGACAACCAGATCGTAAACAGGAAAGCAACCGGTAGTTCGCAACTTTAAAAGCTCTTTGGAGGAAACGGATGACCAACCCAGCAGCCGGTTTTCGGAGTAGAAACTCAACCCTGTTCCTTATTGGTTGCCTTTTGCTCCTGGCTGCGGGAATCTCCCTGCTTGTCGGCCGGTATCCTTCCGTGCAGATCTCTTTGCCAACCGCCATCGCGGATGATCCGCTTCTTTCCAAGTTGGTGATGAATTTACGTTTTCCGCGCATTCTGATCGCCCTCCTTCTCGGGATGTCACTCTCAGCCGCCGGATTGGTTTTTCAGATGATCTTCGGAAATCCACTGGTTGAACCCGGATTTTTGGGCGTCTCACAGGGCGCTTCCTTTGGCGCGGCTTTTGCCATCATTTTTCTGGGAAATTCGGCATTATTGGTTCAAACCTCCGCCACGGTTTTCGCCATCCTGGGACTGGTTTTTTCCTATTACCTGGCACACCGGCTGCGATATGGCGGTTGGGTGTTGCGCCTCATCCTTGCCGGTATCGCTGTATCTGCCCTGTTTTCCTCCGGGGTCGGATTGTTGAAATACATGGCAGACCCGCTCAGTCAACTTCCCGAGATCACATTCTGGCTGCTGGGCGGCCTTTCAAGCAGCACCTGGAATAAATTATTAAGCATTCTTCCTGCCGTCTGCAGCAGTTTGATCGTTTTGCTGCTCTTGCGCTGGCGGTTGAATCTGCTTTCCCTCAGTGATGCGGCTGCCTTTTCCATGGGTGCTTCACCGAAACTGGAACGGGGTGTGCTGCTTGGAGCCGCTGTGCTGGCCACCGCTTCGGTCATATCGGTCAGCGGCATGGTGACCTGGGTTGGATTAATCGTTCCACATGTAGCCCGCCGTTTATTCGGGGCAGATTCCCGGTATACCCTGCCAGCCACCCTGTTGATCGGAGGACTGTTTACCCTGATCTGTGATGACCTCTCACGGATATTACTGCCCGGAGAAATTCCTCTGGGAGTGATCACATCATTATTTGGCGCTGTCGGTTTTATCATTCTTCTCTCTTTAACCGGTATCCGGAGCCAGCGATGAACGAAACGATCATTTCACTGGAGAATATTTCATTTTCCTATGATGGTGATCACAGGAATGCGCTGCAACAGCTCTCTCTGAATATCACAGATAATTCGGTCACATCCATCCTTGGGCCCAATGGAGCGGGAAAATCAACCCTGCTTCACATTCTGCTTGGTTGGCTGCGGCCGGATGAAGGAACCATTCTTTTAAAAGGCCGTCCGCTGATTGAGTATTCCCGCAGAGAAGCCGGCCAGATGATGGCTCTGGTTCCCCAGATTGAACATATGCCTTTCGATTATTCCGTTCTGGAATACGTTCTTCTGGGACGCACTCCTTATTTGAATCCGCTTGAATCACCACATGAGATTGATGTGAACGCTGCCCTTAAAGCCCTTGAGATTTCCGGACTGAGCCACATGGAAAGCCGGACGGTAACTTCACTGAGCGGTGGGGAGCGCCAGTTGGTATTGCTGGCACGCGCCCTCACTCAGCAGCCCCACATCATCCTGTTGGATGAACCCACATCCCATCTGGATCTGGCAAACAAAGCCCGTTTGATCAAAATTCTGAGTGAATTGCACCGGGCTGGTTCCTCGATCATTCTGACCACGCATGAACCGGAAGTAGCCGCCACCATATCCACAGAGATCGTCCTGCTGCGAAAAGGGCAGATACTGACCAGCGGCCGGTGTGAATCCGTTTTCACAGCGCAATACTTAACGGAAGCGTACGGCGTTCCGGTGAGGATCGTGGAAATTGACGGTCAACGGATCGCTCTGTGGACATAGACATCACATCCCTGCCGGACGGGATCATCCTATTGACAGGCGGGCGCGGCAGCGGAAAGACAGCTGCCTGCCGGCGCTGGGTGGAACAAGCCCGGCAGGCTGGCTGGCAGGTTTCAGGCGTGCTCAGTCCGGCGGTATTTGAAAATGGAGAAAAAATCGCCATTGATGTGGTGATCCTGCAAAACGGCGAACGGCGTCGGCTTGCCAATAAAGTAAGCCACCAGACCGGTTTTCATGTTACCGATAACTGGGACTTCTCTCAAGATGTGATTTCCTGGAGCAATGAAGCATTAAATGATCACTCTCCGGTTGACCTGTTTGTGGTGGATGAACTGGGACCATTGGAGTTCTCCCGGCATCAAGGCTGGATAAACGCATTTCAGGCTTTGCGGGGAGATTTCTTCCGTCATGCCGTGGTGGTCATCCGCCCTGAATTATTGGAAGAAGCCTGCCAGTATTGGCCTGATGCACATCTGATCGATCTTGACGCATAATCCCGTCTGCGTCTTGTGGACAGGCTGTATCTTTCAATCCGCGTGGTAGAATCGAACCGCAGGGTTCTTTTTTACAATTTCAGGAGGAAGTTATGGAACAGCAAGTAGCCACCTTTGCCGTCAAAAAGGGACTGGCTCAGATGTTAAAAGGCGGTGTGATCATGGATGTGGTCACGCCCGAACACGCCAGGATCGCCGAAGATGCAGGAGCCTGCGCAGTAATGGCACTGGAACGTGTTCCCGCGGATATCCGCGCGAGCGGCGGTGTTGCCCGTATGAGCGACCCGGAAGTGATCATCCGTATTATGGAGACAGTGAGCATCCCGGTGATGGCCAAGTGCCGCATCGGTCATTTTGTGGAAGCCCAGATTCTGGAATCGCTGGGTATTGATTATATTGACGAGTCAGAGGTATTGACCCCGGCTGATGAATCTCACCATGTCAATAAACATGCTTTTAAAGTTCCCTTTGTCTGCGGCTGCCGGAATCTCGGCGAAGCGCTCCGGCGCGTGGGTGAAGGCGCCGCGATGATCCGCACCAAAGGCGAAGCGGGTACCGGTGATGTGGTGGAAGCCGTCCGTCATGCCCGCCAGGTTCTGGGTGATATCCGCCGGTTGCAGAATATGCCGGAAGAAGAAGTGATGTCTTATGCCAAGGAACTGGGCGCGCCGTACGAACTGGTGATGGAAACCCGGTCATTGGGCCGTCTTCCGGTGGTAAATTTCGCCGCCGGCGGCATAGCCACTCCGGCTGATGCAGCTTTAATGATGCAACTGGGAGTTGATGGTGTGTTTGTAGGTTCCGGTATTTTTAAATCCGGCGACCCGGCCAAACGTGCCACAGCCATTGTTAAAGCCACCACGCACTTCAATGACCCGAAAATCCTGGCAGAAGTCAGCCGCAACCTGGGCGAACCGATGGTCGGACGTCAGGTTTCTGCCATACCGGAAACAGAACTGATCGCAGGAAGAGGCTGGTAACAAATTTATGAAAATTGGTGTACTGGCGCTGCAGGGTGATTTTGCCGAACACCAGACAACGCTGCAACGACTAGGTATTGATTCCATCCAGGTCCGCCTTCCCGGTGACCTGGATGGTTTGAATGGCTTAATCATACCCGGCGGCGAATCAACAACCATTGGCAAACTGGCTACCGCATACAATTTAATGCAACCCCTGCGGGATTTTGCGAAAACCCGGGCCATCTGGGGAACCTGCGCGGGAGCCATCTTCCTTTCCAAAGACGCCAAACGCAACCAGCCGCTTCTTGAAGTCATGGATATCACCGTGGAACGTAACGCGTTCGGCCGGCAGGTTGATAGCTTTGAAATTGATCTGGACATACCGGCGCTGGAATCCATTGACCCGGACCGGAAACCGTACCATGCAGTATTCATCCGCGCGCCATTGATCCTTGATGTTCGTTCGCCGGCAGAAGTGCTAAGCCGCCTGCCGGAAAGCACCGTTAAAGGCGGCGGACGGATCGTAGCCGCCAGACAGGGTCACCTGCTGGCAACGTCTTTTCATCCTGAACTGACAGACGATGATCGTTTTCACCGGTATTTTGTGGAGATGGCAAAATAAGCATTCGTTCACTGGCCTGGTATGATCTACCTGCCCTGTATCGTTACCGCCGGCAGGTTCTGGGGCTTGACAGCGCTCTGATATTAACAAAGGGGAACCAACTGGGGCTGTCAGCCCTGTTCGCGCATCTGAACCCCATCCGGGGTATATATACCAACATTTCACCCACTGAAGACGGAACCCCGCCGCTCTTCGGACAGGTAACCTACCAGCAGGGTGAACGGTCAGCCCGTGTGGCTTTTATTGCACCTGAAACCAGGATGATTCTCTCCAGTCTGCCGGCAATCCTGGAAGACCTGGCCCGACAGGCGGGCGAATGGGGAGCCTATCATCTTCTGGCAGAGATGGATGAATCCAGCCCTGTTTTCGAGGCTTTCCGCCGTGTGGGATTCAGCGTATTCGCCTGGCAACAAATATGGAAGATTCCCGAACCAACCGGCGAAGATTCGACACAACCGGAATGGGCGCCTGCCCGCTTTGATCAAGAAAACAGCATTCGCTCGTTGTTCCAATCCCTGGTGCCACCGTTAGTACTGTCAGCGGAACCCATGACCGTCCATTCATTTTCCGGTTTATCCTGTGTGCAAAATGACGAAGTGGTGGCCTATTCGGATGTCGAATTCGGACCACAGGGCATATTTCTCAAGCCCATTTTTCATCCTGACGCGGTGGATGTGGACTGTCTGATCAAAGCCCTTGCCAGAGTGCTGCCGAATCAGAGCAACCGGCCGGTATATCTGGCTGTGCGTTCGTATCAGTCGTGGCTGGAACACGGTCTGCAAAAGATCGGGGCGGAATCCTCCCCGCGCCAGGCACTGCTGGTTAAACACCTGATCGCGCGGCAGCGCAGTCCCATTCTGGAACGCAGCCTGCAAGCCCTTGAAACCCGCCGGGCGGAAACATCCACACCTCTGGCTCGCGTTGAATCTAGAACACATCAGGGGAACAACTGAATCTACAATCTTCCTTCCGGTTTAAACCTGCCATGCACTCCGATTCGGTTCCCCGGAATGTACGCAATGTTAACCAAATGTTTATTTGCTTTTGATCCCGTAGTGATTTATGCTATAGATAGGCTATGACACAACGAAGAATAACCGACGATTTACACAAATTACTTGAAGTTCTCCCCCCGGCAGTGGCCGATGCCGTCATCCGGGCGAATAATATTGATAGTCTGATCGAAATTATTCTGGATCTGGGAAGGGTTCCCAAAGCCCGGTTTGTCGACGGCGAGATCGAGCTGTTGCAACGCGAGATCACCCATCAGGATATCAGCTATGTGGTGGAGCGGATCGGTGAATTTGATGCCGACAACCGTGCCGGCCTGGAACGCACGCTGCACCGCATATCAGCTTTCCGCAACCGGCGGGGCCATATTGTCGGCCTTACCTGCCGCGTAGGCCGCGCCGTATACGGGACGATTGACATCATCAAAGACCTAGTCGAATCGGGTAAGAGTATCCTGATCCTCGGCCGTCCGGGAATTGGTAAGACAACCATGCTGCGTGAAGCAGCCCGAATTCTGGCGGATGATAAACGGGTCATCATTGTCGATACCTCCAATGAGATCGGTGGTGACGGTGACGTTCCGCATCCCGCGGTCGGAAAAGCCCGCCGCATGCAGGTTCCCACCCCGTCATTGCAGCACGAAGTGATGATCGAAGCAGTGGAAAACCATAACCCCGAGATCATTGTCATTGACGAGATCGGGCGCGAACTCGAAGCCATGGCTGCCCGCACGATCGCGGAACGCGGCGTGCAGTTGATCGGCACAGCCCACGGGCGCTCGCTGGAAAACCTGCTGCTCAACCCGACCCTGTCCGATCTGATCGGTGGAATTGAATCAGTCACCCTTTCTGATGAAGAAGCCCGCCGGCGGGGTACGCAGAAAACCGTGCTCGAACGCCGTGCCCCACCAACATTCGATGTTTTGATCGAAATGATCGAGCGGGATAAAGTAGCCGTACATCCTGATGTCGCGGCGGCTGTGGATTCGCTGGTACGGGGTTCAACACCGGTCCCCGAGATCCGTTCGATGGGTGATGATGACCAGGTTGTGATCGAAAAACCGGCACCCCAGCCCCCGGCCCGCCAGAATCCCAACCAGGGATTCAGGCGCGCCATGGTAGAACCCATAACCCAGCCCGGCATGTCCATGCGCCGTGGTGGACGCTACCAGAAGATGATGGACATCAGCAGTTTTGAAATGGTCCCGGAAGAACCGGCTGAAGTGGTTTCACCGTATGATGGTAAACCTGTGCGTTTGTATCCTTACGGTGTGGCGCGTAACCGTCTCATCCAGGCTGCCCGCCGGTTGGGCGTTCCCGTGCTGGTGGTCAAGAACCTGGAAGATTCCGAAGCGTTGATCACACTGCGCGCCTATTACCGCAACCGCCAGCAGACCATTCTGGACGCGGAAGAGCGTGGACTGCCGATCTATGTACTGCGAGCCAATACGGTCAACCAGATCGAACAATCGCTGGCTGATATGTTCAATCTGAGTGTGGAAGGACCCACTCCCAACGAATGGCAGGATTACACCAGTGCCACCCGCGCGGCGATCGAGGCCGTAATGAACGGTAGTAAATATTTTGATCTTCCCCCGGCGACGGCTCCCATTCGCCGGTTGCAGCATGAAATGGCCCGCCAGGCCCAGCTGATCTCCCATTCCTATGGGAAAGATCCCAACCGCTATGTACGGATCTTCCGCGAATGAGCGGTCTGTTCATCACCCTGGAAGGCCCCGATGGTTGCGGCAAGTCAACCCAGGTTAATCCGCTGGCTGATTATCTGCGCTCAAAAGGGCGGCATGTATTCACCACCCGCGAACCCGGCGGCACCGAGATCAGTGATCAGGTGCGGCAGATCATCATGGCCATGAAAAATACGTCCATGCACCCGCGCACCGAATTGCTGTTATTCCTGTCAGCGCGTGCCCAACTGGTGGAGGAGGTCATCCGCCCACGGCTGGCGGCGGGTGAAGTGGTTATCTGCGACCGGTATGCCGATTCAACCCTGGCTTACCAGGGATACGGGCATGGCGTTGACCGTGATACGATCCGCCGCCTGCTGGAATTTGCCACCGGTGGACTGAAACCCGACCTGACCCTCCTGTTGGATGTGGACGCGGAAGAGGGTTTGCGCCGGCGTCAGGCATGCGGCGGTGAATGGAACCGGTTGGATGCGTACCAGTTGGAGTTTCACCGCCGGGTACGCGACGGTTACCACCAACTGGCTGCGCAGGAGCCGGATCGCTGGGTGACCATTGACGCCAGCCAGACTCGTGAAATGGTACAATTGGCCATCCGCCATGTGGCGGATGAGCGGGTTGTGTGATCAACGATTCCCGATCAATTCTCGCAGGCGGGCTAATCCGGGATTTTTCCAAAAGACCAATTCTTGAACGAATCTGTTAATATCTCCCCAAAACCGGAAAACAAAACGCACTGGCCGTCTCTGGGTATGCTCATTCTCAGCGGTGGTGGTGCTTTCACTGTGTTCAGCTCAGCCGCCGGACTGGCGATCCTCGGACTGATATCCCTCGCGGGCAATCCCTCTGAAGCGGCCAATATCCAGGGTTTATTCAGCCTGGCCACGACCTTTGGACTCATCTTTCTCCTGCTGCTTCCATCCATCATTCTGGCTGCCATTCGCCTGTTGGGGAAACCTCTTCCTGACCTGAATTACCCCTGGTTCCTCCGGGTATCCGGCATGGGTTTCTTCCTGGTCCCATTACTTATCCTGATGGGGTACCTGGTCATGCAGCTGCAACCTCTGGCGGCATTCATTCTGCCCTGGCTGCAACTGGCGGTGGTTGCCTTCCCCATCTGGTGGTTACTGGAAATGGGCCGCCAGGGTTTGCCGTCTTTCACATCCCAACGGGGATGGGGTTTGTTTTCAATAAGTGTGACTCTGACCATGCCTGCCATTATCCTGATAGAAATGATGATCGTGATCGGCATTGTCACCGGCATCATCCTGTATATCGGCATGGTTTATCCCGATGTGATGCAACAGGTTCTCAGGACCCTCGAGCGACTGGGCAACGCTTCCATGGAAAGAGAGACTGTTTTCCGTATCCTGCGTCCATACCTCGGGCAGCCGGTTGTCATCTATACCCTGTTTGCCATAACTTCAGGTGCAATTCCCCTGTTGGAGGAATTCCTCAAACCGCTGGCTCTCTGGTTCTTCGCCGGGAAGAACCTTACACCCAGGGAAGGTTTTATTGGCGGGATGATCTGCGGCACGGCTTTTGCCCTGCTGGAGAGTCTGGGGGCCATGGGTAACCCGGGAACAAATTCCTGGCCGATCGTAGCCATTGGACGGATCGGTACCGGCATATTACATATATCTGCCAGCGGATTGGTCGGTTGGGGGCTTGCTCAAGCCTGGACCAGGCAAAAATACCTGAAACTAGCGGCTGCATACCTGCTGGCATTCAGTTTTCATGCCATCTGGAATACTACCGCGTTGATGGCCGGACTTAAAGAACTGGCGCAATTTTCCCCGGTTCTGGTGCAACAATTTGCGGGTTTCATGCTGGTTTCACCGTACATCCTGGTGCTGCTGGCCGGTGGTATGGTCATGTGGGTTCTTCGAACCAACCGGGAAATGCGCCGCGAATTGGCATCAGAATTAAATTAGGATTGGGTTAAAATTTGTCCACAGTCGGGCTGAACTGTGCCAGATTGTGGTAGTATTTGGCGAAAGGAATCTTGTTGGATGGAATTAATAACATTAGCCATAGATTTTATTCTGCACCTCGATAAATACCTGAGTGTCATCATTCAGGATTTTGGCGTCTGGTCATACCTGATCCTGTTCGTTGTGATCTTTATTGAAACCGGACTGGTAATCACTCCCTTCCTGCCGGGAGATTCACTCTTGTTCGCAGCCGGAGCTTTCGCGGCTGCCGGGGCATTCAATCCAGTATTGCTTTTTGGGTTGCTGGCGGTAGCCGCCGTGCTGGGTGACACAGCCAACTACTGGATCGGTCACAGCATCGGTCCCAGGGTATTCACCGGCAACGTCCGGTTTCTGAAAAAGGAATATCTGGATAAAACCCAGGCGTTCTACGAGAAACACGGAGGAAAAACCATTTTCCTGGCGCGTTTCATCCCCATCATCCGCACCTTCGCCCCGTTCGTAGCCGGTGTTGGCAAAATGCGTTACGGTTATTTCATTTCCTATAACATTATCGGCGGCATTGTGTGGACGGCCTTGTTCATTTTTGCCGGATTCTTCTTCGGTAATCTTCCATTCGTAGAGAAGAATTTCTCGCTGGTGATCATTGCCATCATCGTGATCTCCGTTCTACCCGCGGTCTGGGAGTATTTCAAGGCCAAAATCGAAGAAAAGAAAGCGGCGAAAACCGCTCCTGCCTCCGGGGAATGAAATCCGGGATCCTTCGCTGGCTGATCGAGAACTTCGTCCGGTTCATGACCCGGACTACATACCTGCTAACTGACAATATGCCGCCTTCGGGCGGCTTCATTCTTGCCACCAACCATAACAGCCGTGTGGATTCTGCCATCCTGCTTTCAAATCCGGTGCGCTCTGACATGTCAGCCCTGGTGGCTCAGGAATATCGTGACAACCTGTTCTTCCGCATCATCGTGCAGGCGGCAGATGTTATCTGGTTGGACCGTTCGAAAGCCGATTTTTCCGCTTTTCGGGTGGCCGTTGACAGGATCAAAGAAGGCCGGGTGATGGGGATCGCACCGGAAGGCACCCGCAGCCGGGTGGGGAAATTGCTGGAGGGAAAACCGGGGATCCAGTTGCTTACCTCGCGGGCTGATGTTCCGGTCGTTGCGGTAGGCATCACCGGCAGTGAGGATATGATGCAAAAGCTCCTGGCCTTCCGGAAACCGGAGATCACCGTGCGCTACGGCAAGCCCTTCAAGCTGCCGCCCATTTCACGTGAAAACCGGGATGAAGCCATGCAGCAGGCAACCACTGAAGTAATGTGCCAGATCGCCGCGTTGCTGCCGGAGCGCTACCGGGGTTTTTATAAAGACTTCCCACGGGTGGATGAGATCATTAAAGAGAATGGGTATGGGTAGTTACAACTTGAAAACAGAGAGAATCAAGGCGGGAAATGGAATTAACAAAATCAATACCATTAGGTGTATGTCACCAGAAAACCGGAACAGAAGAATTTATAGGTCTTGACCCAAATAAGAAAACCACTGTATTGGATTTCTGGGCCTGGGCATTCTCTGACCTGGCAAGCAATGGAAACAGAGGAATTCTGGGAGAGTTTATTGTAGGGTCGGCTTTAGGTTGTCTTGTTTCATCCCGCAAAGAATGGAGTTCCATTGATCTGGTCTATCGTGGAAGAAACATTGAAGTAAAAACGACAGGCATTGTTCAAGCATGGAACCAAAAATCACCTACAAAATGTATTTTTACAATATCACCAACAAAATTTTGGAATGAAAAGGACAATACTTACTCAACAGATAAGAAACGTTGGGCAGATATTTATATCTTTTGTTATCTTGGGGAAAATGACATAACAGAATATGACCCGTTGGATATGGCCCAATGGAGTTTCTATTTAATACCCACAAAAATACTGGATGAAAGATTTCCCAATCAAAAAAGGATCACCTTGTCTGTCATCAAAAATTGCGCAATGGGACCTTATACCGCAATTGAATTGAAACCGTCTGTGGACATTCTTATCAACTCGCTTTCAGATTAGACCATCATATTATCATTTTTAGGAAAAAGTGATAATATGAATTAATCATATTTCCGTTTTTGGTCTAAAGTGTAAATAAGAAATGAAACCGGCATCTTTTACAAACAGCTCAACCGGACGTTGTATCCGTACATCAACAGGATACTGGGCTTTCCTGCCGGCTCCTCTTCCGCCAGAAATTCCATGGACAGATAAACTTGTCGCCTCCCTGGTGGAAGCCGAACGTGAATTGGGTCGTCTTACCGAACTGGCAGGCTCTTTTCCATTTCCCAGACTTCTTAATCAACCATTTCTCCGGAATGAAGCGGTTCTTTCTTCGCGCATCGAAGGTACCCGGGCTTCGCTGGATGACCTATATAAATTCGAAACTACGCAATTATCCTTTTTTGAACAGGTCGATGACGTAAAAGAAGTATTCAATTATGTAAAAGCGCTTGAATTTGGTCTTGAACGGATTAATTCGCTACCTATGAGTCTGCGCCTGTTTCGTGAATTGCACGCCATACTTATGAAAGGTGTTCGCGGCAGTACGTTGACCCCCGGTGAATTTCGCCGGTCACAAAATTGGATCGGACCGGCGGGTAGCACACCTGATTCAGCACCCTATGTACCTCCACCGGTCGAAGATATGAATGAGGCACTGTCTTCACTGGAAGCGTTCATCCATTCCGAATCGAATCTACCCAAACTTGTCAGGGTTGGTTTGATCCATTATCAATTTGAAGCCATACATCCCTTTCTGGATGGAAATGGACGTATTGGCCGCCTGATCACAATTCTACTTATGTGCAACTGGGGACTTATTCCACAACCGTTGTTGAATATCAGTGCGTATTTTGAAGAACACCGGTTGGAGTATTATGACCATTTACTATCCATCTCCCGGAAAGGAACCTGGGAAGAATGGTTGATTTTCTTCTTCAGGGGGATGGCAGAACAGGCGAACACAGGTATCTTGCGAATCAATCGCCTGAGAAGAATCAGGTCCAGATTACAGACCTTTGTTGAAACGGATCACAATCCAGAAAGAATGGGAGTTGTTGTTGATCAATTATTTACCCGACCGATTTTCACCATCAGACAGTTAGAGTCTTCAACAGGTATCGGGTACAGGATCATTTCCATCTATGTAGAAAAGCTGGAAAAAGCCGGGGTAATTCATGAATTAACGGGTTACTCACGCAACCGCGTCTTTCAGGCAGATGAAATTTCTAAAGCCATTCAGAATGACCTATAAAGGTCTACCGAAAGATCACTGAAGTCATAATGCTATAATCTCTGACAATACATATCCGGATAAATCGAGGCAAATTTGACTTTAAGGCCAAGACATTCTTTCACGAACACTCTTCTTTTATTGGCTGCCATTCTGCCAACCTTTACCGGCTGCATTTCAGGGACAACCCTTTCCCCGGAAAGCCGTGATGTACCACTCCCCATTCCAACTCCTTCCAGCACCCCCGATACATCCCCTGAAATAACTCCCTTCTTCACCGATCCTGAGATCAGGGGCAACAACTCTCCCACCGGCGAGTTGATCGATGCCGTGATCGGCGATATCCAGGCTGCCCAGAATACCATTGATGTGGCCATGTACAACTTCACCATGCAGGAGATCAGTGATTCGTTGATCAAAGCCTCGCAGCGTGGGGTGGCCGTACGCATTCTGGTCGACAGCGACGCGCTGGACAAACTGGACCTGATCCGCCTGAAGAGGGAAGGCATATATGTGCTTGGCGACCGGCGCGAAAGCCTGATGCACAACAAGTTCGTGATCATTGACGGGCACATCCTGTGGACCGGAAGTCTTAACTTTTCCGCATACGGCGCGGAAAACGATGAGAACGTCTTCGTGCGGATCAATTCGGATGATCTGGCGGCCAATTACCGGGAGAAATACGATGAGATGTTCAATGAGGACCGGTTCGGTGCCGACAGCCGCGAAATGACCGACCAGACAGCTTTCACCATCGGTGATATTCGTGTGGAGAATTACTTCTCGCCGGAGGATGAGATCGACACCCGACTGGTTAAACTGGTGAATGACGCGGGTGAAAGCGTGCACGTACTGGCCTATTCCTTCACGCTCAACCGGCTGGCGGATGCTCTTATCAAAGCAGACGCGGGTGGTGTGGCGGTGCAAGGTGTGTTCGATGAAGAGTCGTCCCGGGAAAACAAGGGCGCCGATTTCTTCCAGCTCCAGAAAGCCGGTTTGGACGTCCGGTTGGACGGCGACCCCGGGTTAATGCATATCAAAGCCATCATTGTGGACGGCGAGACCGTCGTGTTCGGTTCCTACAACTTCACGGCCAGCGCGGAAAACCGCAACGACGAGAACGTGCTGATCATCACCAATCCGGCGTTTGCCGGGGAATTCGAAGAAGCCTTCGAACGCATCTATGCCAGGGCGGAATAGCCCGGGGAGGTGTGATGCCTGACCAACATCTTGAATTTCTCCCGCTGACATCCAATCACTGGGATGACTTCGTGACTGTTTTCGGACAGAACGGCGCTTGCGGGGGATGCTGGTGTATGTACTGGCGGGCTTCGGGGAAGGCCTTCTCAAACAGTACCAAGGATCAGAGACGACAGGCGATCAAAGCTCTGGTGGATGCCGGGCGCGAACCCGGTCTGCTGGCCTATGTGGACGGCGTCCCGGCCGCCTGGGTATCCGTGGGTCCGCGCGAGGATTTCCCTACTCTGAACAACTCACGGGTACTGGCGCCAGTGGATGACCAGCCTGTCTGGTCGATCGTCTGCTTTTTCGTGCACCGCAACTTCCGGCATAAAGGTTTAATGCGCCCACTGATCGACGCGGCGGTGGGGTACGCCCGCTTGAAAGGCGCGAAGATCGTGGAAGGATATCCCACCGAGCCTGGCAGGAAGGTGGGAGCCAGCTCGGTGTATCTGGGGGTCACGTCAACATTCCTGGCAGCGGGGTTTGTTGAGGTGGCAAGGCGGTCACCCAACCATCCGGTGATGCGGTTGGCATTGGATTAACCGTTAGCGCCCCGAACCGTTCGGGGCGCATGTTATAATTTTGGTGCCGAAGGTGGGAATCGAACCCACATACCT
>CAYRHB010000017.1:0-38281 GCA_964424035.1 uncultured Leptolinea sp. | reverse complement strand
GTGCTGATGGGGATGTGCTGCGGGCATTTGCTCAGGCACTCGTCGCACTGGATGCAGAGTTCGGCTTTGGCCTCGTCGGGGATCCAGTATTTGTATTCGTTGCGGCTGTCAGCCAGCGCGTCGTACAGCAGCGCTTTGTTGTAGGCGTCAAAGTTGCGTGGGATGTTCACCCCGTTCGGGCAGGGCAGGCAGTATTCGCAGCGTGTGCAGGGAATGGGGCTCAGGTTGTTGACCACTTCGCGCACCTTCAGGATCAGCTCGTTGTCGGCGGTGGTCAACCTGCCGGTGCGCGAGCGTCCGGCGGAGGCAATGTTCTGCTCCACCTGTTCCAGGGTGTTCATACCGCTCAGCACCACTGAGACCTCCGGCTGGTTCCACAGCCACTGCAGCGCCCAGTCGGCGGGTGTCGCATTGCGCGAGGCACTCTGCCACAACGGGCGCGCGGCGGGGATATCCAGCGCCAGTTTGCCGCCCAGCAGCGGCTCCATGATGACCACGCCCAGCCCCTTGGCAGCGGCGTATTGCAGCCCCTCGGTTCCGGCCTGGTACGCGGTGTCCATGTAGTTGTACTGGATCTGGCAGAAGTCCCATTTGTCGTAGTGGTCCACGATGGTTTTGAAGGTTTCCAGGTTGTCGTGGAAGGAAAAGCCCAGGTAGCGGATGCGCCCGTCAGCCCGGGCGGCTTCGGCACGTTTGAGCACGTCATGTTTCAACACATGGTCCGTCCACGAACCGCGGTTCAATGCGTGCAGCAAATACATGTCAAAATGGCTGATCTGCACGCGGGCGAGCTGTTCATCAAGCAGACGGTCAAAATCGCCCGGCTCGCGGATCAGCCACACGGGGGATTTGTCGGCCACGCGTACTTTATCACGCAATCCACCGGACAGCGCTTTACCCAGGGCGGCTTCGCTCTTGCCGCCGTGGTACATGTAGGCTGTGTCATAGTAGGTGACGCCCGCCTCCACGGCGGTGTGGATCATCCGGTCCACTTTATCCTGGTCGATCTGGTCGGCCTTGTCGTCGATGATAGGAAGGCGCATGCAGCCAAAACCAAGCGCCGAAGGCTTCCAGCCGGTCTGTCCGAAATTTCGATATTGCATCATGGCGTCTCCTGTAAAACCTTTAAAGGTTGGTCATCTGTTCCATAGCTTCTGGATAGCGGCCGCCCAGCACCTTGATGCGGGTGGAGGCAGTTTCGATCTCGCGCAGGTCATCGGCGGTCAGCTCGATGGACGCGGCGCCGATGTTCTCATCCAGGCGCTCCAGTTTGCGCGTACCGGGGATGGGTACGATCCAGGGTTTTTGTGCCAGTAGCCAGGCCAGGGCAATCTGTGCCGGGGTGGCGTTCCTGCGCTGGGCGATCTGCCCCAGCAGATCAACCACGGCAAGGTTCGCCTCGCGGGCTTCAGCGGTGAAACGCGGGAGCATGTTTCGGAAATCGCCGGCCGCGAAGGTGGTGCCGGCGTCGATCTTGCCGGTCAGGAAACCGCGCCCCAGCGGGCTGAAGGGCACAAAACCGATCCCCAGTTCTTCCAGGGTATCCAGTATATCGCCTTCAGGTCGCCGCCACCAGATGGAGTACTCACTTTGTACGGCAGTCACCGGCTGAACGGCATGCGCGCGGCGGATGGTCTGCGCGTTGGCTTCCGACAGGCCGAAATGCCGCACCTTGCCCGCGTTGATCAGGTCCTTCACTGTGCCGGCCACATCTTCGATCGGCACGTTGGGGTCGACACGATGCTGGTAGAGCAGGTCGATCACATCAATCCCCAGACGTTTCAATGACGCGTCGCACACCGCGCGGATATGCTCCGGACGGCTGTCCACACCGTTCAATCCCGGCCGTCCGCTTGCATCGTGCCTGAAGCCGAATTTGGTGGCGATCACCACCCGGTTCCTGACGGGGGCCAGGCCTTCACCTACCAGTTCTTCATTGGTGAACGGGCCGTACATCTCGGCGGTATCAAAAAAGGTCACCCCGCGGTCAACAGCCTGCCGCAGGAAGGTGATCATTTCCTTCTTTTCGGGGAACGGAGGGAAGGAATGGGTCATCCCCATGCAGCCCAGTCCGAGCGCAGAGACTTCCAGATTATTGCCCAGTATTCGTGTTTGCATTGTCTCGACTCCAATCAATAGTAGAAATAATGGGGTCTTTAGCCCTCACTGGCGGGTTGGTTCCCAATGTACCCGCCGGCTTCGGTATATGTGTACACATGGATGGCGGCGTCGCCGCCCATGGGACACTGATATTCGCACATGCCGCAGCCGATGCACATCTCTTTCACCACATACGGCCGCTGGATGGTCACTGTTTCACCGTGCGCGTTGACCACAGTATCCACCTGCAGTTTGATAGCCTTGTCAGCCACCGGGCAGGATTCTTCGCACACGATACAGGTGATGTTGTACGCCCACGGGAGGCAGCGATTGTGGTCCACCCGCGCCAATCCCATGGGGGTATGCTGCTTCACATCCAATGCCAGTTTGGGAATGGCGCCGCTGGGGCAAACCTGGCTGCAGGCGTTGCAATTGTAATTGCAGTAACCCAGGCGGGGTTCCAACCGCGGAGTGAACAGATTGCGCAGCCCGCCTTCTAATCCACTGGCCTGCAAGCCGCCGGTGGGACAGGCGCGGACACACTCATTGCAGCGGATGCACAGCTCTTCAAAGTCCACCAGATTGGCGCCCGGAGGACGAATCAGGTCAGCTGGCGCACGCTTTTCCACTGGTTCCACATGCAGCAGCGCCACCGATGCCGCCGAAAGGCCAATCGTCTTGAGCGCACCGCGGCGCGAAGGGTCATATGGCTGGTTCGCGGCGGGTTTCCAACCGGGAACCTGCCACTTAAAGGTCGAACTGCCGTTGGGGCAGGCTGCGGCACAGTCATAGCACAGGGAACACTCTGCCGGATCGCTGTCATATCCTCGCGCCGGGTCGATGGTTCCGGTGGGGCAGTGCCGGCTGCAAACCGCGCAGGATGTGCAGTTGTCAGTGGTCACCCGACGAAAGAGGGAAAAACGGGAGATCAGCCCGAGCAGACCGCCCAACGGACACAGGTAGCGGCACCAGAAGCGTTCAGCCCGCCAGTTCAGCGCCACTATTCCAGCAAATAACAGGAAAACGAGCACAGCCTGCGGATAGACCGGTTGGGAATCACGGAAAAGCGGATAGATCAGCGCAGCGTGCAGTGAATCCAGCGGTTCCCATAAGAGGTCGAAATTGTACAGAAAGCCCTCCACGGCGTAGGCGGCAAACGAGAGCGCCGGCCATATGGCATTCGCCAGGGTGCGCGTGAGCAGCGTAATGGGATCAAGGAACATCAGGGTCTGGTTGCCAAAGACCGCGGCGGTCACAATGGCGATCAGCAGGATGTATTTCACCGTACGCCATTTTTCAGCCGGTGGATCCGGCCTGTTTTTTTGTTGTTTGCTGTGCGGGCGGATAAGATCAAGAGTGGTGCCCAGCGGGCACAGCCACCCGCACCAGGCCCGCCCAAATATTGCTGTGAGCACTAGTGTGATACCGGCCAATGCCATACCGGCGATGAAAACCCGACCGGCCAGCATGGCAGTCAGCGCGGCCAGTGGGTCAAGGCGGTAAAAGATCTCCGCCAGTCCGGGGACCGGATTGCTGTAGGTGGCGAAGATGAACAGGTACAGGAAGAATCCCAGGGACAGAATCTGGACGATTCGACGCAACAGGCGGATGGTCTTTGGAGGCATGCCGGGTATCCTACAGGTTGATCTCTTCTACTTTGACCGTGTTCAGGTCCATCACACCCAATCCGCGGGATGCCGCGTTGGCAATGTAAGCCACATCGGCCCCGGTTTTGTTGAAGAAACGTGTGGCGTAGGAATCAGCCGCCACCACATCATGGCTGGCGATCACCGTGTTGTTGAGTTTCACGTCATTCAGGTTCCCGCCGGTCGGACCGTGGTCCATCAGTGTGCGCACGGCGTCCACCACCGTTAACTTCGGCCGGATGACGCTGACCAGGTCCGGGATGCGCTGTCCAAAATCGGAATGGATCATCCCGCGGTTCTGAATCAAACCCAGCAGATTCTTACCTCCCAGGGTTACCCCGGCCATGGAGTGGTGTTTGGTGATGGGAACGTCGATCAAAAGGTCGCAGGTCAACGCGTCCTGGAAGATCTCACACGCGGTGAGGGAAACCCCGTCGGGGATTTTGGTGAGCCGGAACTTGTTGGGGTTCATCTTTTCCATCTCACCGCCCGCGGCCTTTACCGCGTCGGCAATACCGCTATGCGCGTAGGCGCTCTCTGCTGTCCCGCCAAAGGGGTAATCCATCACGCGCACGCGTTTGGCGCCGGCGCCCAGCGCCAGCCTGACCAGTGTGCCGACCACCACCGGATTGGTCGTGGCGGCGTATTCATAGGAATGTGAATCCACACAGATATTGGGTTTGATGATCACATCAAAACCGTTTTTAACAAACTGTTCCATCCCGCCGATGGCTTTAATGGCGGCTTCGGTGATGGCGGCCGGATCGCTGCCGTGCGCGGCAGCCAGATACGATTGGTCCTGCCGCATGACAGGCCGGGCAAGGTGGGGAACAGGACGGTTCGCCGGTCTGCAGGCGGCCAGGACGGCCGCGCCGGTCAATGCCATCAGGCGCAGAGCTTCACGCCGGGAAAGGGTTCTTTTCATCCGGATTTCTCCTTGCTAGACAAGTTCTTTTTCTTTCCTGCCGACTGTTTCTTCATACAGGTTGATCTTGTAATTCAACATATCCAGCGTGGCTTGCATCTCCTGCATGCGGGCAAGCAGTTGTTCCCGCTGCTCCCTGAGGATCTCCTTGCGTGCTTCCACGGTATGCTCTCCCTGCTGCAGCAGATTGATGTACTCAATCAAAGCTTCTATGGGCAGTCCGGCGGCACGCATACACTTGATGAACTCCACGCGGCGCAGGTCCGCTTCGGAATAATCGCGGATGCCGCTTTCATTGCGTGTTACCGGCGGGATCAGGCCGATGCGTTCGTAGTAACGCAGTGTGTCGGCTGTCAGGTTGTATTGTTTGCTGACTTCGGCAATTTTCATGGGATTATCCTTAACAATAGTCTAGCACTTCGAGTCAACTCCAGGTCAAGGGTGAATTTAAAATCATTGATATAATTCAGTACAAATATTCTATTGCAGTCAATTATGAGCCATGTTAAAGGAAACGAAACCCATTGTTTCAGGAGAAGAACATGCCAGTCATTACTGTCAAATCCATCCCCGTTCATTACAATATCTGCGGCACCGGCCGGCCGATCGTCATGATCCACGGCTGGGGACCGGACCAGCGCATCATGAGCGGGTGTTTCGAACCGCTGTTCGACACCCTGCCGCCGGGAGGTTGGCAGCGCATCTACTTTGACCTGCCCGGCATGGGACAGACGCCCGGTGCAGATTGGATCGACGGGTCGGACGGTATGCTGGATTTCACACTGGAGGTCATTGACGCCCTGCTGCCGGGCCAAAATTTTCTGCTGGCAGGTGAATCGTATGGCGGTCTGCTGGCTCGCGGAATCGTGGCGAAGCGCCCTGAACAGGTCGATGGTATGCTGCTCATCTGCCCCGTCGGCGAACCGGAACATGATCACCGGGAATTACCGGAGTTAATGATTTTTGAAAAAGACGAAGCCTTGCTCGCAAGTCTGCCTGAAGCCGATCGGGCGGGTTTTACCGGCATTAATGTGTATCAAAACCGGCGGCTGTGGGAGCGTTACGAGGCTGAGATCAACCCCGGGTTGAAGCTGGCGGACTTCCCTCTCTGGGACCGCATCATTCTGCCGAAGTATGCCTTTAGCTTTCCGGTAGATCGTTTGGATAATCCCTTCGTGAAACCGTCGTTGTTTTTACTGGGCAGGCAGGACAACGCGGTTGGCTACCGCGACCATTGGAAGTGGATTGAAGCTTATCCGCGCGCCAGCTTTGTGGTGCTGGATAAAGCCGGTCACAACCTGCAGATTGACCAGGATGTATTGTTTGAAGCATTGGTTAAAGAGTGGTTGGAACGGGTCAGTTCAGCGGGTTAGACGGAAATCCCGAGGGCTTCCGCGAGGTCCTTCAATGCAGCCGATTCTGCCGCGTTTACTTTTTCTCCACCCATACCCAGGAAACCGCCCTCATTGGCAGCTTCCGCGGATTTTTTTGCCACATCATACAGCCAGGTTTTGAACCCGTCGGCTTCCTCAGGTGCTTTTGCCGTCACCAGCGCGGACAGGTCGCGGAAGTATTGAAGGCACTGGTCTTTTATGTTTTCTGTTCCGCCCATCAACATCGGGGGTTCCATCTTCACACCCTGATCCACCCGTAGTTTGATGTCCGCTGCCAGTTCGTCCACCAGGCTGTTACCCGTGGATTTCCGGATGGCTGAGACCACCTGATTTGTAGCAGCCATCATTTCTTTAATGATTCCCATCATTCCGCTGGGACTGGAATGGGAAATATAGAACGCGGTCATTTCAGATGCCTTTAGAAGTTGGTTCCATTCATTTTCCGAAAAATCCATTCTATGGTCCATATTTCCCTTTCCTCGTAATGCATTATTCGTTATTAGGATTATATATTTTACATCGGTGAATCAAATCCGGAAGAGACAACCTCTGTATAATCTAAGGCAGAAACCGGTTGTGAATGATGGAGGGAGAAATGCCCGCGATCACAATAAACGGAAAAGTTTATACCAACCCGGAAGATATTCCACCCGATCTGCAGGAAGCTTATCAAAAAGCGTTGGAGGTATTGCACGACTCAGATGGCAACGGTGTCCCGGATTTTCTGGAAGGGAAACCCCTCGTCAATATCAGCGGAACATCCGGCGATTTGGATGTGGAAGTCGATACCCGGTTCATCGTGGGTGATAACGTGTTCACCCGGCTGGATGAATTGCCACCGGAAGCCCGTATGAAATACGAGCGTGCGATGCAACAGGTGGCTAAGATCCTTCCGGATATGGATGGTGACGGGATTCCTGATCTGCTGGATGGGACGTCTGCCGGGGCGGGATTACCACATAAAACGGCTGGGCGCGATATATCCGCTGCGGATTCCATGCCGTCCGTATTTCACGAGGAGACTCCTGATTATGGACGCATAATCAAACTGGTTGTTATGGTTATTATTCTGTTGGCTTTGATCGGTTTAGCCGGATATTTTTTCCTTACCTGGTACCACTGAGTTCTGAACCGGAATGAATACCCACTAGTGGACTGTGGGAAAAATGGCAGAAATGAAACCGGTTTTCCATAGGATCAAACCTTACTGGTGGTTCCCTTTGCCCTGGATTCTATTGCAATTGGTGCCATCATATGCTTCCCGCGGGTATATGCCATTTGAATTGCCCGCATTGAACCAGTTTGTGATCACCCATCCAATCAAAAGTGAAATAACGAATTACCTGCCTGTTTTCCAACTCGTCCCACTTGTTTTGTTGGTTGGATTATTTGTTTTTAATGGAAAAGCCACCCGTCTGTTCACCGGATACGCAGCGATCGTCTACGCGCTGGTCGGGATATTACAATCCGTATCCATCAGTGAACGCTGGGGATTGGCGATCTGCACAGGAAATTTACTCACCTTTTTCGCGCTGGCAATTCTGTGGCTGCTGGAAACGATCCGTCCACAAAGTGAATTGAATATCCGTCAGAAGGACTTCCGGCATTATTGGGCGCTGGCCCTCGCTTTGATCGCCTTATGGGGACCGGTGAACCAGCAAACATTACTTCCGGATTTCAACTTGAAATACCTGTTTACATCCGGTACGGGATTGTCCTTTTGCCTGACAACACCGCTGTACCTCGCTGTTCTAAACCTGGCATATCCCGGAGTGAACAGGATATTGATGGCATCTCTGGCATTTGTCGGATTATATATGGGGATTTTCAACCTGATCCTGGAATTTTTGATCATTCCATCCTACTGGTGGATTGGGGTTTTGCACTTCCCTCTCCTGATCCTGTCCGCGTGGAGTCTGTACCGGTTGGTCCGGGATTCAGACCATCCAGACGGATAATAAAGCGCCGGTGAAGCAGGTAGAAGTGTATCTTTACAAACACAATTTAGACCTCAGTCTCCGAATTTAAGGCTATAATTCTGCCGGGGGTGTTCATTAAGGCTTCGCGGCAGGAAAAAATAGATGTGCACATCAACGGACAAAATCAACATAATTTGCATAGAAAAAGCAAGATGGGTTGGATCACTTCCCCGATTAAAAAAGGTGAATGAATTCTTGTATATGAATACATGTTCCGATCTTCGATTGGATGGGGATGGTGAATTCAATTCAGAGAAGATAAAAAGAGCCGGCATTAAATATCCGGTTCTCGTATACAATGATGCAATGGATTTAAATGATATCCGGTCAAGCATGTATTTGAATGAAACCGAATTGCCCGATATCAGACGTAAATTGATCATCGATGAGGGTGGTTCCCAGGCATGCAAAAACCTGTATGCCGTTGACCGTCCGGTTTGTGGATTTTGGAGGGATTGACAGCATGACCGGTATTTTACGCTCAAGAGGCGGGGGTTCCATAAAAGAGATCGTTCAGTTGTATTACCGGTACAATACCTGGGCGAATAGCCGCATTCTGGATACAGCCTTGTTACTGGATGACGAGCAGTACAGGGCGAATACAAATCCTTCATTTGGATCTGTCCATAATACGCTGGTACACATCATGAGCGCACAGTGGGTCTGGTTGAGCCGTTGGATCGGAAGTTCACCCAAATCACATCTGGATCCGGGTACATATGCCAACCTGTCTGAGTTGCGGACGCGTTGGGATGAGATTGAGAGCAATACACAGCGCTTTATTACCAGAACCACGGAAGAAGAGATTGGCGGCTCTGTGTTTTTCATCAATTCACAAAATGAAAAGAAAATCTACCCGTTATGGCAGTTGATGATGCATCAGGTCAACCATGCCACCCAGCATCGCAGCGAGATCGCGCTGATCCTGACCTGCTTCAATCATTCTCCGGGAGATATGGATTTGCGGTTCTTTATCGATAATGAGTCGATAAATCCCTGACAGGAATGACTCAAGAACAGGAAAAGAAGCCGCAGCCTCAGGATCACACGAATGACAGGCACTGAAAAACGCAACGCATTATTCCTGATAGCCATGTTGATGGTGATAGTTGTCATTCTGGCGGGCAGTTTATCAAAACTGGAATTACAACCGGGGATACCCCTGCCAGAGATACAGGATAACGAGATGATCATGGCGGTACCGGATAGGGGGCCGGTTGAACCACTCTCCATTAACCGGTTCTTTTCAATCTTTTTTGGAATTTTACTGGGTTGTTCGGTCCTCTACATGCTCTACCAGTTGATTCGCGGAGCCAGCTGGCATGATATTCTGGCATTCCTGCGAACACTGGCTGTTATTGCTTTAATTTCGACCATTGTGTTGACTGTTGTGTTAATGGCGCCGGTTTCCACCAGTGCCCCTGATGTACCGGTTGTACTTCCAACCCCCATTCCTCAAGAGACGGCTCCCCTGGGTCCTGTTCCACCTATCCTGTTGTGGATTGTCGGGTTCGCATTACTGGCAACCACCATCGCCATTGCCGTGTGGATCTATCGCAGCGTTACAAAAAAGGATGCGGTGATCGATTTGGTCGTACGGGAAGCGGAGAAAGCCCGGCAGGATCTGTTGATTGGTATCGGGTTGAAGGATGTGATCATCCGGTGTTACAAAGCGATGAGCGCCGCCCTGGAAAGAGAACGCGGAATCGAACGCGACCAATATATGACCACACTGGAGTTCGAAGAACGGTTGAAAACAGCCGGTGTGCCGGAGGAACCGGTTCGCGAATTAACCCGGCTGTTCAATATGGCCCGCTATGGCAACTGGCAACCCGGTTCTGACGATGAACGCAAAGCCATCCAGTGCTTTGAAACCATCGCGCGCTTTAGCCAAGAGGGATGGGAGGCAGGTTGAAATGAAGATTTCACCACGCATTCTCATTCCCGTCTTCTTTCTGCTGGTTACCCTTTTTTTCGGGTTGTTGAACTGGCAATACGTACTGACCGATATCCTTCAACCGATCACACTGGTCTTGTGGCTTCTGTTAAGGATCTTTGTGTTGAGCATTGATCAACAGTATTACTGGTGGGGATTGATCCTCATTCTGGTGGTACTGATGGTGCGCCTTATTCCGAGGGAACAACCGGTTATTGAGAATGTGGAAGCCAACCGCTTGAACGAAACCCTTAATTCGATCGAACACTGGCGTTCCCTGTATATCCCCAACGAGACCAATGCATACGGCAAGTTCCTTGAACGGGAATACCTGCATATGCTGGTGACCATGTATTCAGCCAAATTACGTACGGCGCCGGATTTCAAACTTTATGACGCGTTGCGTCAGGGAGAGATCCCCATTCCGGAGAACATTCGGGGATACCTTTATGCCGAACTTCCACGGCGGGATGATTGGTCCCTACGGATGACGATCAAGGCGATCCGTGATTGGCCGGGTAAAATATTACGCCGTGCAACCGGACGTGACATTGCCGCCCATTATCAGCGGATTGAAGATGTACTGGCGTTTTTTGAATCTTCCCTGGAGATGAATAATGACGATGAAAATTACAGACACGATGAAGATTGATCATGTAGCAGACCTATCTGCGCAGGTCATTCAGGAGGTGGAGAAAGCGGTTATTGGCAAACGGGATGTGCTTGAACAAATGATGGCCGCCTTCCTGTCCACGGGAGGTCATATCCTGTTGGAAGATTATCCCGGATTGGCAAAGACCCTGATCGCCAACTCCTTTGCATCAGCCCTTGGGATGCAATTCAAACGCATCCAATTCACACCAGACCTCCTTCCAGGGGACATTACCGGCGGGTATATTTTTGAAAGCGACAAGAACCGGTTCATGCTGCGAAAAGGACCGATCTTTACCAATATCCTGCTGGCTGATGAGATCAACCGGGCTTCGCCCAAAACACAATCCGCGTTACTGGAAGCCATGCAGGAATACCAGGTAACGCTGGAAGGTGAAACCCAGTCATTGCCTGATCCGTTTATTGTGATTGCCACCCAGAACCCGATTGAATATGAAGGAACATTTCCGTTGCCAGAAGCACAGCTGGATCGTTTCATGGTTAAGATCTCTGTGGGGTATCCACAACCGGAAGAGGAGGATGAAATCCTGAAACGCCGGGCAGACCGGAAAATGGACATGGTTCCTTTGAAGGCAGTTACTACGCCGGAGGTGTTTCTGCAGATGCGGGCGGCTGTGGAATGCGTGTACGTGGATACCGATGTAAGGCGTTACATGGTTGACCTGGTAGACCGGTCCCGCAATCACCGTCAGGTGGCGGTCGGAGTGAGCCCACGCGGCTCACTGGCTTTGCTTAAACTGGCCCGCGCCTGGGCGGCCATTCACAGGCGTGATTTTGTGATCCCGGATGACGTGAAACAATTCATTCAACCGGCGCTGGCCCACCGCATCATTCTTGACCCGAGCCTGTGGGATGTGAAGAAATCGGAAAACCGGGTGGTTGAGGAAATATCCTGTTCTGTTCCTGTACCGGTGCTGAAACCCGAGAATGAATAGCAAAATCCGGATAATTTGTCTGGTCATGCTGGGTTTGCTGGCTGTCGCCATGGATTCACAGAACAGCGATGTGGCCTTGTTGATTCTCCCGTTCGGTGCCTACCTGGCAGCAGGCATGATTCAGGCGCCGGACCGGACAAGGGTAGAAGTGACAGCAGAGCGTTCTCTGGAACAAACCCGCTCCAGAGATACTGTGGATATCTCATCCGCTGTTTCACTGCACAATGATTCAGGTTTCCCCATCTGCCTGTGGATGGGTGAGACCACGGAGCCGGAAGCCAGGGTTTCCCATGGAAACCTGGAACAACGGGTTATGCTTGAACCGGACGAAACCACGGAATTGAAATACACACTTTCAACTTCACGCGGGAATTTTTCATGGGAGAACATACGGGTCAGGGTAAGCGATCCTCTGGACCTCGTGAAATTCGATGTATTGTTGCAGGCTGGCGGGGATATTCAGGTCAGACCCCTGATCCGCAAATTCAAACCGATCGGGCTGCATCCACGGAGCACCCTTCATTCGCCCGGTTCCATCCCGGCGAGACTGGGTGGCAGCGGAACTGACTTCTATGGGGTGCGTGAGTACCATGCCGGAGATCCACTCCGTTCACTGGACTGGCGCATGACAGCCCGCCATCCGTTCAAATTCTTTACCAAGGAATTTGAACAGGAAGAGATCGCAGATATTGGTCTGATCCTTGATGCGCGGCAAAACACAGAATTGCTGGTGGGTCAGAAAAGCCTTTTTGAATATGGTGTGAATGCAGCCGCATCACTGGCTGAAATGTTCCTGCACCAGGGGCACCGGGTCAGTCTGCTGGTGTTCGGGAAGCAATTATCCATTGTATTTCCCGGATACGGAAAAACCCAATTACACCGGGTGATGAACTGCCTTTCAAAAGCGAAAGTGGAAGTGGATGAACGAATTTCCATACATCTGGATTTCCTGCCCATCCGTGTATTTCCCAGCCGGTCGATGATCATCGTCATCAGCCCGATGGCTTCCGGAGACAAGTCACTCTATCAACGGTTGAAAGCCAATGGTTACCAGGCGCTGCTTGTCAGTCCTGATCCGATCGATTTTATGAAGCCCATACTCAAGAATGACCGGGATACCCGATTGGCGTTAAGGACTGTAAAAATGGAACGCCGGCTTAATCTCAACGCCATCGCTCAGTTGCAAATCCCGGTGATTGATTGGAATGTCACTCAACCGTTATATCCATTGGTGCGGAATGCGTTGACCCGGTCACGCGGGCAAGGTGAATAAATGGATTTTTCAATGAAGACATCCCACAAGGGACTTTGGGTTGGATTTTATACAAGTGCTGGCCTGTCAACCGCAATACTGGTAACCGGTTTTGCCATCAGTGGAACCTGGACGGGTGTGGCCGCTGCCGTGATTGTTGCCGGGATGTGGTGGTTTGCAGCAAGAAACACAAACACCTGGGCAACACATTTCTGTTTGCTGGCATCCACTGGTCTGGCTGCTGTCGCGATTTTTACCGGCACCCCGGGCTGGCTGATGCTTCCAGTCAGCGGGATGGTTTTGGTTGCCTGGGATCTGTTATTGCACATCTTCTCAATGCGTCATTCTCCGGATGGCATCCAAAACCAGCGTTATACCAGAATCCACCTGAGTTCATTGTTGGTTTCAACTGTAGCAGGAACTCTGATAGCGCTTTTATTCCGGCAGTTTCAATTTGATATCCCGTTCATCCTGATTGTTGTATTTGTTATTCTGTTCCTTTTTGGAATGGACCGGTTCTGGCGGATCACTGGTGGACAGGCAAATAGAGCCCGTAAATGACAAATTTGGATTAGACAGGATCAAAATCACCAAGAAAGATCCATGTACTGCTGCCGTAATGTCCATCCTGGCCCAATTCCTTGCACAAATCGGATAAATGAGTATGATTTAATCACTATGAGATGTGAAGCATAAGAAGCTGCACGTCCATCCAGATATGGAAATCCGGGGGACAACTTGTAAGCAAATTGATATTTAACAGCATGCTCTTTGCCTTTCAGGAAGGAGGTGGTTGTTTTTCGAGAGTACACGCAGGCGTGTGTTTTGGAAGAAACCATATTCTACAAGGAGATAAAGAGATGTCGAAACGATCAATGAGCTTGTTTGGTATTCTGGCAGTGATGGTGATGGTTCTCTCCGCTTTCATACCGGCGGCTCCGGCAAAAGCGGACGGGGGTGAAGTGTATTACCTGAACTTCAAACCCGAAGTCGCCGAAATATACACAAAAATTGCTGATGCCTACAAAGCAGAGACCGGTGTCACGTTAAAAGTTATGACGGCCGCCTCCGGTACATATGAACAGACACTCAAATCCGAAGTCGCCAAAGCAGACGCCCCCGTCCTATTCCAGATAAACGGCCCGGTAGGGTATGCCGCCTGGAAAGACTACTGCGCCGATCTTAAAGATACGGAACTATACAAACACCTTTCGGATAAATCCATGGCTGTCACCGACGGTGATGGCGTATACGGCCTGCCGTATGTGGTGGAAGGATATGGCATCATCTATAACAATGCCATTATGAGCAAATACTTCGCCATGGATGGCGCCAAAGCCAAATCGATGGCCGAGGTGAACAATTTCGCCACGCTAAAGGCTGTAGTCGAGGATATGACCGCGAAGAAGGATAAACTCGGTATCAAGGGCGTGTTCTCATCCACCTCGCTGAAACCCGGTGAGGATTGGCGCTGGCAGACACATCTTGCCAATGTCCCGATCTTCTATGAATTCCGCGACAACAAGATCGATCTGGCCAGCGATGCCACGAATGAGATCAAGTTCCAGTATGCGGACAATTACAAGAATATCTTTGATCTGTATATTAACAACTCGGTGACCTCATCCAAGCTGCTGGGCAGCAAGAGTGTGGATGATTCAATGGCTGAGTTCGCGCTTGGGCAGTCGGCCATGGTGCAGAATGGCAACTGGGCCTGGGGACAGATCTCGGGTGTTGATGGAAATACCGTCAAAGCCGAAGATGTAAAATTCCTGCCCATCTACACCGGTATGCCGGGCGAAGAGAAGCAGTCCATCAGCATCGGGACTGAGAACTTCTTTGCCATCAATGCCAAAGCCTCTGCTGAAAAACAAAAACTGGCCGCTGACTTCATCTACTGGTTGTACAGCAGCAAGACTGGCAAGGCATTCGTCACCAACGACCTGAAATTCATCGCGCCGTTTGATACCTTTGCCGAAAATGAAAAACCGACCGACCCTCTGGCCAAGGAAGTCATCCGCTACATGAGCACCGGCGATCTATACAATGTGGCATGGAACTTTGTCAAATTCCCAAGCCAGACCTTCAAGGATAACTTCGGAGCTGCTTTGTTGAAATATGCCCAGGGAAATATGAAGTGGGAGGATGTGGCAGCTCAGGTTGTTAAGGATTGGAAGGCGGAAAGCGGAAGATAGACCGGTTGCGATACCCGACCGTGTCTGCCTTTCCGAAAAACAAAGATTGAATTTCTCATAAGTACAGGCAGGGACGGACATATTGAGTGGCTGTCCGTCCCTGCTTTTGAATGGTTCCCTTTTTGCATTCCGAGTAATCGGATATTTAACTCTATCAAGTGCCTGGAGTAGAGCAGGAGAGACCTCGTGCAAAAGATGCCGATAAAGTACTACCTATTCTTCACCCTGCCGACGATTATCGCTTTTCTTATCGCCTTCCTTATTCCGTTTCTGGCCGGGATCTATCTCTCTTTCACGGAATTCACCGCGGTGACAGATGCGCATTGGGTCGGACTGACCAATTATGTACGGGCATTCACGGAAGACCAGACGTTTCTCAATGCACTGATTTTTACCGTGAAATTTGCCACAGTATCTGTTGTTTTGATCAATGTTCTGGCATTCTTCCTTGCCGTCATGCTCACCCGGAAGGTAAAAGCCACCAATGTGTTCCGAACCGTATTCTTTATGCCAAACCTTATCGGCGGCATTATTCTTGGTTATATCTGGCAATTGATCATCAATGGCATACTGATCAATTTTGGCGTGGATATTACATTCGATGCAAGCTACGGTTTCTGGGGTCTGATCGTATTGATGAACTGGCAAATGGTCGGCTATATGATGATCATCTATATCGCCGGGATCCAATCCATCTCACCTGAATTGATCGAAGCGGCAAAGATCGATGGAGCGAACGGGTGGCAGATCTTGCGGAGTGTAACCATTCCGATGGTCATGCCGGCGGTAACGATCTGTACATTCCTCACGGTTGCCAATTCATTCAAACTGTTTGACCAAAACCTGGCACTGACAGCCGGCGCGCCGGACAGGCAATCCGCGATGCTCGCGTTGGATATTTTTACAACATTTTATAACCGCAACGGGTACGAAGGAGTAGGGCAGGCCAAGGCTGTGGTCTTCTTTATTATTGTAGCCGCCATTGTCCTGTTCCAATTGCGGCTTACCCGTACGAGGGAGGTGGAGAACTGATGGAAGCCAGACAGAAATTAGTGGACAGGATCATTTTTGTATTCATGCTCATACTGGCTGTCGCCTACATGATGCCGATTTTGATCGTTTTGATGAATTCATTCAAAGGCCGGTTCTTTATCGCAGATGCACCGTTTTCACTCCCGGATATTGATACGTTTGTCGGATTAAAGAATTACACCAGCGGGTTGGAGAAAACCGGTTTTGTTCCTGCGTTTGGTTATTCCCTGTTCATCACAGTGTTCTCTGTCGGGGCGATCATCCTGTTCACCTCCATGACCGCCTGGGCGATAACCCGGACCAAAACCCGGTTCAGTAATTTTCTGTATTACCTGCTGGTTTTCTCCATGATCGTGCCGTTCCAGATGGTTATGTTCACCATGTCCAAAATGGCTAATATTACCCATCTTGATAACCCGGTGGGAATCATCGTGATCTATCTGGGATTTGGTGCAGGCCTATCCGTTTTTGTATTCAGTGGTTTTATCAAAGGCATACCCAGGGAGATCGAAGAGGCTGCATTAATTGACGGATGTAATCCCATTCAAACGTTTTTCCTGGTCGTTCTCCCGATCCTCAAACCGATCCTTATTACAGTTGCCATTTTGAATACCATGTGGATCTGGAATGATTACCTGCTTCCATACCTGGTCATCGGCAGCAATTACAAAACCATTCCGATTGCTGTTCAATACCTTCAGGGTGGATACGGAAGCCGTGATATGGGTGCCATGATGGCTATGCTGGTGCTGGCGATCATCCCGATTGTGATTTTCTACCTTTCCCTGCAGAAATATATCATCAAGGGTGTGGTGGCTGGAGCTGTAAAGGGATAGATTTATACATAACCCTGTTGGTGAGCTGCAGGAAACGGCAGCTCACTTTTTTTATATGACAGCTTTGACATCACCGGAATCAGAAAACCTGGACTAGAATGGTGGCATGAGACAAAAGGCAGACAATAGGCCCTCAAGTTCGGGCGCGGTGATTCAATTCTTCAATCCGGCCGGTGATGACGCGAACCTGCGAATGGTGCGGGGACAAAATGTGGATCATGTTTTCCCCTGCCATATTCACCGTTCATATATTCTGGGGACAGTCACGTCCGGAAAGCGTATTTTTCTTGTGGAAGGGAAAGAGACCGGCATATCCGCACCTGATTGCTTCATCATCAATCCATTTCAGGCACATTCCTGCCGATGGCAGGGAAAGGCCGGACATGATTACCGGGTAATTTCCGTCAACCGGAATGTAATGCGAAAGGCATACCAATACGTATTTGGACAGGGGGGCTTGCCCAACTTCCCATCAATCCGCATATCAGATCCCTTCATTACGGACTTGTTGCGGGAGCTACTGGACAGGGTGGAACCCGGGGTTCTGCCGGATGAAGAGGCGTTATTCAATTTCCTGGTGATCCTGATCCGGAAATTTTCCGGCAAGAAACCTGCTGATGAATTATTTCTCGAAAAAACACCGTATGTGAACCAGGTTTCGAAATACATCGAGAAAAATGCCGGGCAACAGATCGAATTAGACCTGCTTTCCCGGATGGTCCATATCAGCCCTTTTCACTTAAACCGTATTTTCCGGGAAAAGATCGGTATCCCCCCGAAGGCGTATTTGCTTCAGGTCCGGATAAAAAAATCGGTCAATCTGCTTCTGGAAACCCGGTCAATTTCCCGGGTTGCTCTGGAGATGGGATTTGCAGACCAGAGCCATTTCTCCCGGTTCTTCAAAAGGAATGTGGGTGTGTCACCGGGACGCTTCCTGGAGATGAATGGTACCGGAACGCGTTGATTGATGCCGGCACGTCCCAGTATTTAACTCTATGTTTTCATCTGGCGATTAGACTAACGCTGGAATGAACTTTGCGAGAAGGTAGGTATCCTCTTTACCGGCCACAACCCGATGGTTCAATCCCTGTGGGATGACGATAATATTCCCGGATGAGTAAGAAATCTCCTCATTTTCGAGGAATCCATTTCCTGATCCGGCGATGACTTCGTGCAATTCCCATTTGTCCGCATGTATATGGGTACTGATCTCATGCCCGGCCAGTATTTTTACCAGGTGGCAGCTGAATTTTCCTTCCGTGTTCTCACCTTTGACCAGATGTTTCAGGAATACTCCTTCACAGGTCGCATGTTGAATCCAATCAACGTCATTCGCAAGATATGTCTTCCCGATGGTGGTGATCTGTACCGGTTCCATTTTGTTACACATAATTGACCTTCCTGTTTTTTAACATATCTTATTACCGGGTAAACCTGTTTTCTTGTATATTCTTGCGGTCTTTATTAATTGAAACATCGAACGGTTCTCACGCATTGTGAGGTATGTATAATGGTGAAAGGATCGGTTGATGTTATCCATCAGGTGCTTGAATTCGGTGGATTGTGCCTGGTTGCCGGAATGGGGATGCGGGAGGATTGGTGTGAAGACTGGATCGATGACTGCACTTATTGCCGGAGGTTTGCTCGCTCTGGGATGCAACCTGACACAGGTGATACAACAACCGGAAGAACCTCAAAGTGAACCGGAGGATATGGCAGTTACCGTTGCCATATCAACACAGGCAACCGGGAATACCGCAGTATCCCGGCCAGCGGCGGTTGGTTCAACGAACCTGCTGCAGCCGGAGGATTTCACCTATCTGGGCGCATTCAGGTTGCCGGGAGGGGAAGACCGGCCGAAAACGTTCGCGTATGGGGGAAATGCCATGACCTTTAATCCTGATGGCGATGCATCTGGTGCCGGGGATGGGTTTCCAGGTTCGCTCTTTGTAATGGGACATGACCGGATTGCTTACGGCGATGTGCCGGATGGAAACCAGGTGGCAGAGATCAGCATTCCTGTCCCTGTACCCGGAAAAAACCTTGAGGCGATGCCAACCGCAGAATTTTTGCAGGATTTCTCTGATGTCACAGCCGGCGCCTTCACAGATCTGGAAGAGATCCCAAAGGTGGGGATGACGTATCTCAACCGTACAGAGACCGGTTCGTTGATCCACCTGGCCTGGGGGCAACACCTGCAACCCCAGGATATTGCGTCACACGCCTGGTTTTCACCTGATCTGGAACATCCTGATCTGACGGGATTCTGGTTCATCGGGAATCAGGACCTGTACAGCGTAAATGGATACATGTTCGAGATTCCGGCTGATTGGGCGGATGCTTATACCGGCGGGCGGTATTTGGGCACCGGTCGTATGCGTGACGCGGGCCAGGGGGCATGGGTCCCACACTTCTGGCATACCGTCCCTGGCAGGATGACGGTTCACCGGCACCCAACGGAGACCATCTGGAGGAAGTACCCTTGCTGTTGTATGAAAAATCTAGTAACACTGAAGAATTCGTCAATTGCATGGACGGTTATCAGCATGCGGATGAATGGGAAGGTGGCGCCTGGTTGACCACAGCCAGTGGGAAAAGTGCTGTTTTGTTCGCGGGAACAAAAGCGACGGGAGAAAAAACCTGGTATGGTTATATTCACCCGGATGGACCGGACCATGTCTGCGTGGATGCCCATGTGACCGACTATCCCACCTGCCGGACCTCTGATGGAGGTTTATGTCCACAATCGGACATGGACGGTTGTTGTTCGGAAGAGGAAGGCGGTTGTATTTCCATGCGGGGTTGGATGTCCAGCCGTTTTGATGCCTGGATGATCCTGTTCAACCCGGACGATCTGGCCAGGGTGGCGACAGGCGAAATGGAGACCTGGGATCCGCAGCCATATGCCTCCATGGATATAGATGAACACCTGATCCTTTCAGCACCCGAATGGGAGATCCAGATGGTCGGTAGCGGGGACCAACGCCGCTATCGGATTGGCGATGTGGCTTTTGACCGCGCCAATGGCTTGTTGTATGTGTTGGAACAGTACGCGGATGGTGCCAAACCACTGGTACATGTCTGGAAAGTCGAGTAGCCAAATCGGGAAATCAGTCAAAAAGAAAAGACTTTGTGAAATCACCAATCTGGTAAATTGGATAAAATTGCTCTTCGGACGACCCGTTTTGAGGTGTAAAATGACATGCGGTTTAATGAAATTTTGAAATTGATCGGATGGGTGGTTTTCTTTTTTTTATGAGTGAAAGCAAGACAGATAAAGAAATTGATGAATTAACAGACACTATCGACGCCGCAAACACCTCAGTAAGCTCTGAAATAATTGAATATCTGACAGTGCGACAGCAGCGGAGGTGGATTTTTCCCCGTGCCGCACTGGTGGGCGCCATCGCCGGTGGAGTGGCGCTGCTTTTTCGTATCGCTTTGATCAGCATGGATTCATGGCGGAGCGCATTAAGTATGTGGGCCTATCAACATCCCGGCTATGGGTGGATATTCATGATACTGTTCACCATGGTCGGGGCGGGGGTATCCGTCGCGATCACGCGGAAATACGCGCGGGAAGCAGCCGGCAGCGGTATCCCTCATCTTGAGGCGGTTTTGTACCGCTTCAGGAAACTGGATGCCAAAAGGGTTCTCCCGGTGAAATTTTTCGGGGGTATTCTGGCCATAGGTTCCGGCCTGGCATTGGGACGGGAAGGTCCCACCGTGCAGATGGGCGGCTCTGTGGGGGATATTGTCGCCCGCTTGTTGAAAGTTTCTGATAGGGAACGCTTTACTTTAATCTCAGCCGGTGCCGGCGCAGGCCTGGCGGCGGCGTTTAATGCCCCGCTTTCCGGTCTGATATTTGTGTTGGAAGAAGTACGCCGCGATTTTCAGCCGATTGTTTTTGGCGCTGCTTTTGTTGCGGCGGTTATCGCGGATATCATCGCGCGCATGGGTTCAGGGCAGTTCCCTGTTTTCTCAGTACCGGCGTATCCGGTTCCTCCGTTAACCTCCCTGCCTGTGTTTGTCATTCTCGGGATAGCAGCCGGACTGCTTGGGGTCCTGTTCAATAAAGGCCTATTGTTTTTATTGAACTTTTTCGGCAGCCTTCCCAAAAAATACAAAATACCGGCAGCGGCCATCGCCGGCGGTTTTATCGGATTGACCGGCTGGTTTTCACCGATTCTAATTGGAAGCGGACACTCGCTGGCAGAAACGGCTTTGCGAGGGGACCTGGCGCTCGGGATCATTCCACTGTTCTTCCTCATCCGCTTTGTTCTGACCACAACCAGTTATGGGACAGGTGCCCCTGGGGGTATCTTCGCTCCATTGCTGGTTCTGGGATCCCTGTTGGGTCTGGGAATTGGACAGGTGGCAAATATGATTGCGCCGGATGTGGTGCCCATTCCGGCCGCGTTTGCCGTAGTTGGAATGGCTGCCTACTTCACAGCGATCGTCAGGGCTCCATTGACCGGTGTTATGCTCATTATTGAAATGACAGGCAATTACTCGCAGATGCTTCCACTCCTGGTAAGCTGTTTCTGCGCGTATATAGTGGCGGAAGGTCTTAAAGACCTGCCCATCTATGAAGCCCTGCTGGAACGTGACTTGCGCAAGGGGGAGGATAGCGCGGTCATCAAACACCCGGCTGTCATGGAATTCATATTGCAAGACAAAGCGCCTTTTGTCGGCCGGAAGGTTTCGGAATTGGGATTACCGTCGGGCTGCATCCTGGTGCGTTGCGAAGATGGAAAACGGGAATGGGTTCCCAAGGCAAATACCCGAATGGAAGCCCATATGCGGATCACGGCAGTTGTTTCACCGGATGCCGAAGAAAGCCTGCGGATACTCAGACGGGGCTGCGGGATAGCACCTTAGCAGCCAACTAGAAAGCCCGAAGGTATTGCGGAGGGACTGGCGCCGGTTGGTGGAGGGCGATGGCTGCCTGCAGCGGCCAATGCGGGTTTCGCAGCATCTCTCGTCCCAGCAGAACAATGTCCGCACGGTTGTTGCGGATGATCTCATCCGCCTGTTCCGGCAAAGTGATCAATCCAACAGCGGCAGTATGTATCCCTGTTTTCCGGACGGCTTCCGATATGGGAACCTGGTATCCGGGTTTGAGCGGGACCGTTGCGTTGGCGACACCCCCGCCGGATGAACAGTCGATCAGATCAACGCCTTCAGTTAAAACCAATTGGGCCAGTCTGACAGAATCATCCACTGTCCAGCCACCTTCAACCCAGTCTGTTCCGGAAATCCGGATTGTCAATGGCAGATCATCCGGCCAGACAGGACGAACAGCCCGTATGGTTTCAATCAGAAACCGGACACGGTTTTCAAAGCTGCCGCCATATTCATCTGTGCGTTTATTGGAAACCGGTGACAGAAAACTATGCAACAGGTAGCCGTGCGCGGCGTGGATCTCCAGCCATTCAAACCCGGCTGCCAGGGCACGTCGGGCACCATCGCGGAACAAGCCCTGTATCCTGAGAATTCCCTCCCGGTCCAGTTCTTCCGGGATGGGGTATTCCTCGTTGTAGGCAATCGGGCTTGGACCGACGACCTGCCAGCCTTCCGGTTCTCCGGGTTGGGCAGGCTTGTCGTTTTTTCCCCACGGTCGATTGGTGCTGGCTTTACGTCCGGCATGGGCGATCTGTATTCCGGGGACGGCTCCACCTCTTTTGATTGCCCGGGTTACCCGTGCCAGTGGTTCGATATGGTCATCCGACCAGATGCCAACATCATGCGGGGTGATGCGTCCACGGGGTTCAATGGCGGTCGCCTCGGCGATGACCAATCCGGCGCCGCCTGCCGCCCGCGCCCCCAGGTGGATTACCTGCCAGTCATTCGACAGGCCGTTTTCATAGCTGTACATGCACATCGGTGGAACACCGATGCGGTTCCGCAGGGTGATCCCCTTGATGGTCAATGGATCAAATAATTGGGGCAAGGCATCCTCCGATCTTGATGAACTGATTTTATCAACGGAAGAGGCCTGTGCCAAATCCCCGTATAATCCATAGATGGCGTTTATGGATGAATAGCCAATGGAGGGAAATTTATGAGTATCAGCCATTTCAATGACAGAACCCGGGAACCTTCCACCACTGAGGTCAGAGAGGTGATGGGAACGGCACTTTCACTGTGGGATGAATTGGTTGCAGTCATCCGGCGTGAGTATTCGCCGCATGAAGAATTTAAATTTATGTATGGAAAGAATTATGGATGGGGATGGCGATTCCGAAATGAGGGAAAACTTCTGACTGTGCTGTACCCGTCTCCGGGCGGATTCACGGTGCAGATCATTTTATCCCCGGAATCCATCGAAGCGGTTTTATCCGCAGATTATGGCGACAATATCCATCAGGCAGTCAACGAAGCCAACCCATATCCGGAAGGCCGCTGGTTGTTCATACCTGTGCGTAACAGGGAAGACCTGAAGGATATCCACCGGCTGCTGGTAATCAAGATGGCCAGGAAATAGCCGTAAACCCTGAGGGTATAAAAAAAGGATCCGCTATCCGTGGATTATCGGGAAAGCGGATCTTTTGATCATGTAAATGTAATCAATTACGAAGCGCGAAGGAAATACTTACCTCGGCTTTGACAGCGATCTGCCCTGTACTGATGGGCTCGTCGCCTGCACTGTCCCCGTCAATAGCCCCGGATGGTGCTGCATTCTGGATGGTGTTCTGTGTCCACAGGTTGGCTTCCCGCGATGATGACCCGTACCGCCAGCCATTGAAATATGACCAGGAGTTTTCATTAATATGCAGCACACAGGAAACCTCTGCGCCGGAAGCGGAAGCCAGTGCCTCCGCCTTTTCACGGGCTGCGATGACGGCCATTTCCCGTGCCTGGTCGCGGTATTTTCGCAGGTCTGTAGTGTAGAAATTAACGTCATCCACCTGATTGGCTCCGGAGGAAAGCGCCGCGGCAATGACCAGGCTGGTCTTGCTTACATCCCGGATGGTCACCGAGATTGTGTCATAGATCCGGTATCCTTTTATATACAGGGAATCATAGTCCTCGTAGATCGGGTCAATAACAAACAGGTCAGTGGAAATATCCTTCGCGTCCACTCCCTGCTGCTTGATTGCCGATATGACCCGTTGGATGGCAGATGAATTGGCGCGCTGGACAGCCGATACTGTGGTACCGTTGGATTGCACGCCAAGCTGTACCTGCGCCCTGTCTGGCGCTACATTGACCAGGGCTGAACCGGTCACCTGGATGGTCCGGCTGGAATCACAGGTGTCCGATCTGGTCGCAATGGCAGGGGAATGGTCGGATGCCTGCACGATTTGCCGGGGGATCACAAGAGTGAAAACCGGCAACAAGAGGCAGGCTGCCAACAGTGAGATTAATGAACGGGATGGATTCTTCATAAGATACTCCTTCTTTTGTTTCTATGAAGATACCTCTCCCGTCAGGCGGGAATGTGTCAGGTTCCGGTCAATTCCGGAGCAATCGGCAGGGAGAAACCAATGGTCGTTCCTTTACCCGGCTGGCTTTCAGCAAACACATGTCCCCCGTGAGCCTGCACCAACGCGCGGACGATGGACAGACCAAGACCTGATTCACCGCCCTGTCTGTTTCGTGAGGTCTCCACCCGGTAAAAACGGTCAAAAATTTGCGTGAGGTGCACGGCCGGGATACCCGGACCGTCATCATGAACCGTACACCGGCATTCTGCTAGATTAGATTCGATGTCCACTCTGATCATGGATCCATCCGGACTATATCGCAGAGCGTTGTTCAGCAGATTGTCCAGCACCTGGGTCATACGATCCACGTCTGCCAGGACGGGACGTGCTTCCTTGCTGTTCACTACGATCGCTAGAGCATGTTTTTCTGTCACAATGGAAAACTGATCGCCGCGCTGCCGGCACAATTCAGCAAGGTCCAGCGGTTTCAAATCCAGTTTCAACATCCCGGCATCCGCGCGGGTGAGAACCAACAGATTATTCACCAGCCGGATCAGGCGGTCGGTTTCCTTTTGCATTGACGACAGGAGGGAACCACGTCCTTCGACATCATCCATCGCACCGTCTTCCAGCGTTTCAACTGTCCCCTTGATCACGGTCAAAGGTGTGCGGAGTTCGTGGGCAACATCAGCCACGAAAGCATTCTGTGCCTGCTCGGACCGTTTCAAACTGGAAACCATGTGGTTGAATGTGCGCCCCAGGGAATCCAGTTCGGCAATTCCGTTTGCCTCCGGTACCGGGCTGTCCAGATCACCGGCGCTGACCGCCAGCGCCCCGCCACTGATCGCTGCCACCGGGCCTGTAATACGGCGGGATAGCAATGTCCCGGCGGCAAGCGCAAGGATCACGGCAGCCAGTCCGGCCAGTCCCGATTGGATCAAAAATGCAGATGGCAAACCGGCAGCCGGCAGGGGAACAGCCAGGTAGGCCAGTCCACTGATTGAGCCGTCCTCCGCGTAGATGGGTGAGGCTGCATATAAGACCCGGCGTTTTTCAGCCAGCACCTCGCGGATGTCGGTCGCCGGGATTCCCTGTCCGGCTGAAATGATCTCCGGACGGGCAAGCAATTCCTGTGGTGTGATGGTGGAGAAATCTTCCGCTTCCGGCATCATGACAACTCCGCGTCCATCAACGACTGGCAGGCTGATGATCACGGCCCCCTGACTGCTGAGTACCCGGGTATGCATTCCCGGCATCACATTTGTTGTCTGACTGTAGGATTCGTAGGGTTCATCCGGCAGGGTTTGCCCCTGCAACGCGGCAGCTGTGAGATTCGCCTGAGCCAGCAGGTTTTCCCGCTGGGTTTCGATATACAGATCCCCCGCGGCGCGCCAGAATAGAAAGCCCGCCAGACCCATCCCGATTATGAGGATGGCCAGGCTGTTTGTAAAAAGCTGAAACCGCAGCGTCGGTTTCATTTCAATGACCCAACCGGTAACCCACACCGCGCACAGTTTCGATGAGGTCAGTACCTTGGGTTGCGTCCCGGAGTTTGGCGCGCAGGCGTTTGACTGTACTGTCGACGGCACGTGTATCACCAGCGAAATCGTACCCCCAGGCCAGTTCCAGCAGGCGTTCGCGGGACAGGACACGCCCGTTATTTTGCAAAAGCAAGGCCAGCACATCAAATTCCAGCCGGGTCAGGGTAAGTATCCTACCATCAACCATTGCCTGCCGGTTATCCATGTTGACTTCCACTCCCCCGGAGCCTCTTAATACAACCGATTTGGATTGATTCGACCTTCTGGTTGCATTACGCCTTAATACAGCTTTGATACGGGCCATTAATTCACGCACACTGAACGGCTTGCACACATAATCATCCGCCCCCAGTTCAAGTCCGACCACCCGGTCAACTTCTTCTCCGCGGGCTGTGATCATGATCACCGGTGTATTGCTGGATTTCCGCAACTCCCGGCACACATCCAATCCGTCCATGTCCGGGATCATTACATCCAGCAATATGAGGTCCGGTCCGGCTTCCTGTGCCAGCCGCAACGCGTCATTTCCGTTGGCGGCGGTCAGTACGCGGTAATTGGCTTTACGCAGGTTGTAAGCCAGCAGGTCAGTGACAGCCTGTTCGTCATCCACGACGAGGATGGTGGTTTGCATATCCAGTAGCATAGCATGGATTTGTGGCAAACGTGTGTCAGTTCATTGGGACTGAAATGATCTTTATTCACCCGGTTCGATCAACAAGGCTTTAAGCATGGCTTCGCGGTGGTTCAAAAAATCACGGGCAACCCGGTAGTGTTCGGTGTCTTCATATTGCGTTTCCCGGATGCCGTCTTCGGAGAACAGGTAGATCCTTGCGCCGGGATAAGCCATGAGGATGGGTGAATGTGTGGCGATGATGAATTGCGATTCCCGTTTGACCAGGTGGTTGATCAACGCCAGTGCCGATAATTGCCGTGAAGGAGACAGTGCTGCTTCCGGCTCATCCAGAAGGTACAGGCCATTCCCTTTGAATTTATGTGTGAGCAGCGACAGGAACGATTCACCGTGAGACTGCTCATGCAGGGATATCCCCCCGTAACTACCGGTATAGGCAACATCATCAATATAAGACGCCACATTGTAAAATGACTCAGCCCGCAGGAAGAATCCGTCTTTGGGAGCCTTATAACTGCGCCCGGGTTTAAGGTATTCACTCAGATTGGAATGCGTATCTCGGGTGGAAAAGAGCGAATTCTTCGTTCCACCTTCCGGGTTGAATCCCAGCGTTGTGGCTATGGCTTCCAGCAGGGTTGATTTGCCGGTGCCATTCTCGCCGATCAAAAAGGTCACATCCCGATGGAAAGTCAGCTTCTCCAGATGGCGCATCACCGGGATGTTGAACGGATATTCCTCAGGAGAGGCGATCTTCTCACGGAGCAATGTGATGTCGATAAGATACGGTCTGGCAGAAAATGAACCCACAGCGGACAAGCCTGGTCTCCTGGTTGTGAAGGTATGTGAAACAAGTATACCTGTGCCCTGGACCGCCGGGATACTGTGAACTTTTTAAATACAGGTAGAATAGTGGGATGGAAAGGACATATCTGTGAAACGGATCTGTGTTTTTTGCGGTTCAAGTCCCGGTGATGGGGCGGAATACCTGCAGGCTGCGCGGGAACTTGGGCTTGCCCTGGCTGGGAAGAAACTGGCTCTGGTTTATGGCGGTGGCAATGTAGGCCTGATGGGCCAGGTGGCGCGGTCCTGCCTGGATGCCGGGGGAGAGGTTTTTGGAGTGATCACCCGCCAACTGGTGGATATGGAAGTGGCATTGACCAGCCTGAATAACCTGGAAATTGTCGGAACAATGCATGAGCGCAAAGCCCGGATGGCAGATCTGGCTGACGGGTTCATCGCGCTCCCGGGTGGATTGGGAACATTGGATGAATTCTTTGAGATTCTGACCTGGGCGCAACTCGGGCTTCACAGGAAACCCTGCGGCCTGTTGAATACGGGCGGCTATTATGACCGTCTGCTGGAGTTCCTGGACCTGGCGGTTGAAAAGAAATTCATTGGAGATGTCCCCCGGGGACTGATCCTGACCGACCATAAACCGGAAAGTTTGCTGGAAAAGTTTGAAGCCTATCAACATCCGCATGTTGACAAAGGCGCCTGGGCAAAGCAACTAATGGAAGAATCAAAACAAACCTGAACAAGCCGGGGATGATATGGCAAAAGTAAAGATCACCGTTCTGAAAACATCTTTCAACAAGGATTATGTTGACCTGTACGTCGAAAAAGAACGTCGCAAAACCCTTGGTCCGTGCGACGTTTTTCTGGAAGGGCAGGAATTCATTACAGACGCGGTGAGCGGCATGCCGGCCGGGTTTTGCCCGTGGGCATGGGATGATATCTACAAGGTGGTCACCGCTTATTTCGCTGATGGACATTTTGGTATGTGGTATGAAGGCGGCGAGACGATCATTGCCTGTTGTACAGACGGAACCCGTCCGGTATATTTCAAAATTGATAAATTACCGGATTGACCGGCGTCCGATGGGATTAGAATTGACCGGAAAAGAAAAGAGGAAAGAGTATGCCAAAGGGATATTGGATTGTCAGGTTGGATGTAACTGATACGGATAAATATAAGGAATATCTGGCGGCCAACGTGGAAGCTTTCAAAAAATATGGTGCCCGTCATTTGGTGCGGGCTGGAAAATTCGAAAATCCGGAAGGGACCAGCCTTTCCCGCAATGTGGTCGTCGAATTTCCCAGCTACCAGGCTGCCCATGATTGTTACTATTCACCAGAATATCAGCGTGCCCTTGAATTTCGACGGCCGGTTTCAACCGGAGACCTGATCATCATTGAAGGGTATGACTACCCCCCCAATTCATAACAATTCAACAGCGGGAAACAACAATGAAACTGGAATTAAAATATTGCACGGTTCGCAGCTATCGTTTGGAAGATGCCGAATCTCTGGCCCAGAATGCCAACAACCGTGCCATCTGGAAAAACCTGCGGGATGGATTTCCTAACCCGTACAGCGTGGAAAATGGCAGGGCATTTATTGAACATGCGCTATCCACGCAGATTGAAACCAACTTCGCCATCTGCGTGGATGACAAAGCAGTCGGGGGGATTGGTTTTGTTTTGCACTCCGATATCGAACGCATCGGAGCCGAGATCGGATACTGGTTGGGTGAACCATACTGGGGGCGGGGGATCGTCAGCGAAGCGCTGGCTGCGGTAACGCAATATGCCATCCAGACGCACAACCTGTATCGGGTTTTCGCCGTTCCGTTTGCTCACAATAAGGGTTCGGTCCGGGTACTGGAGAAAGCCGGTTTCACTCTGGAAGGCCGCATGCGCAAGAGCGCGCTGAAAGACGGCGAAGTGCTGGACCAATTGTTGTACGCGTTTGTGATCTAAAACCGGTCATCTACCAGAAGATAACCGCCAGGTATTCATGTAGTCCTTTGTATACCTTCTTGAACCTGTGGTCACGGCGGAGTATTATGGTTTTAAAATGGTCAGGCATTCTGGATCTCAACATGTTGGTGAAAGACCATTTCCAACTGTAGGGAAAGGAATGGAACATGATATCAAGATTTCTGATCCGCGCCGGGGTCAGTGTTCTTTATTTTCTGACCATGCCAGGATGCGGGCTTGTTCCGAAGGCTGTTGAGAATGTAGACCAGGCTTCCATCACCCGGCTCCTGACACAAACCCCGTCCACTGAAACCCCTGAAGGCCTTGCCGTTCAAAAACCAGAATCCCCGGGTTTGATACCGGTTACCGGCCATACGCATGGAAATATTGAGATGCGGACGGCGGATATTTTGAATCCGTCGAACGTGGATTGTGTCAATTACTTCCCATTTGATATTGGCGGAAACTCCGGTCAACAGTCCATTCAGGGAAACGGTTCGGTTTTCTGTTACTTCAAGTCGCAAGCACAGGTTGGAACAGCCAATGTTGTGATGGATTATGATGTCAGAATTTCCGGCAAGACAAAAACCGGAGACGCCGGTGAAATCCGCCTGGTGGTGGAGTTGGATTTCGCGGGAAGCGTCTCCAATTACTTTACCAATGTGCCTGAAGGCGCGTTCAACCCGTTCCCGGAATCGAAGCCGTTTATCTGGGATGATAATGGCCCGCTGATCCTGAATTTTGAGTACAGAGATGGCGCAAAAGTCATAGACTTAAGGACAAATCCAATGGGCGATTCTGGCGGCGGATCATCTGAAAATAAACGGGTTTTTATCCTCCACCTGGATTAATCAGTAAAGGTCTGAAAACTACTCGATTTCAGGAATTTCGGTTAAGTGACTCCCTGGCTTTTGATTTCTTTCTTGAATTGTGTCTTGTACAGATGGGTATAAACTCCGCCCTGAGCGAGCAGTTCGGGATGAGTTCCGCGTTCCACAACCCGGCCGCGGTCAATGACCAGGATCTGGTCGGCAGCCAGAATGGTGCTCAAACGATGCGCGATGACAATACTGGTGCGTCTGGCCATTACGGTTTTCATGGCTTCCTGAATCAGGGATTCTGATTCGCTATCCAGGCTGCTGGTAGCTTCATCCAATACAAGAATGCGGGGATCTTTAAGCAACACCCGCGCTAGCGCCAGGCGCTGTTTCTCCCCACCACTCAACCGGTATCCGCGCTCTCCAACCACGGTGTCATATCCATCCGGCAGATTGGCGATGAAGTTGTGAATATTCGCCGTACGGCAGGCTTTCTCCAGGTCAGATTCCGGGGCATCCAGTTTGGCGTATTGCAGGTTGGTGCGGATGGTATCGTGGAACAGATAGGTTTCCTGTGTGACCATTCCGATCTGGTCTGAAAGGTAATCGAGGGACAGGTCACGCAGATCATGCCCGTCCAGCAATATCCGGCCGTCGGTGGGGTCGTACAAACGGGGGATCAGATAGGTGAGGGTGGTTTTTCCTGCGCCGCTGGGACCAACCAGTGCCACCAGTTGGCCTGGCTCCACACGAAAGCTGACGTTTTCCAGCGCGTTTCCGCGGGCTTGATGATGGGCTGACGGTTCCTCTTCATCTTCGTTTTCTTTCTTCTCCGCAGCCTGTGAGGTTCCGGAGAGAACGGTGGTCACCGCGTCCATACTTCCGTACCGCCGCACGTCACTCAACAGGAACTCGTCTCCGGTTTCATATCGGAATGTGACATCCTCGAAAACGATTCCACCCTCGGTTTTACCCGGTTCCAGTGGATGTTCCGTCTCCGGGATATCAACAGGAAGGTCAATGACTTCAAAAACTCGCTCAAAACTGACGATCGAGGTGGCAAATTCCACCGGCGCGTTGGAAAGGTTCTGCAATGCCGAGTACAGTATCCCCATATAAGAGCCGAAAGCCACAATGGTACCGATGGTAAATGCGCCTTCAATGACATAATAACCACCCAGGCCATATACCAACGCTGAACCCACTGCGCCCAGTAGACCCATGATGGAGATGAACATGGAACCGGTATATGAGCGTTTTACGCCCAGGTCAGCCACTTTTTTTGCCCGGCTGGCGAGGCGGGAAACTTCCAACTGACGGCGACCGAAAAGTTTCACCAGTAAAGCGCCGCCGATATTCAGGGTCTCACTCATCATGGCATTCATCTGGGCGTTGGCTTCCATTTGTTGGTGGGCAATCTCACGCAAGCGGTCGGCCATTTTATTCGAGGCTATGATAAATAACGGCATGACAACCACGCTGATGAGGGTCAAACGCCATTCCAGTGTCAGCATGATGGAAAAGATGATGACTGCCTGGATCAGGTTGGTTACAATCCCCAGAAATGTGTTGCTGATGGCATTTTGTGCTCCCACAACATCATTGTTCAACCGGCTTAACAGCTCCCCCACTTTGGTATTGGTGTAGAACCGCAATGACATGCGCTGCAATCCGGAAAAAAGCGCCACCCGCAGATCGTAGATCACACCTTCACCGACACTGGCATTAAGTTTTCGCTGAAGCACACTGAGGGCGCTTTGCAGAATGGGAATAACCAGCAGCGCGATGGACAACCAGATCAAACGCGAAATATCACGTGAAGGGATGGTCCGGTCGATCAGGTCGCGAAGGATCAGTGGATTAAGTATGGAAAGGCTGGTAGTGACAAGTATGACGAGCAACATACCGGATATATGCCAGCCATACGGTCGGGCGTAGGCCAACACCCGTTTCAATAATGGCCAGGTTACTTTTGGTTTTTCATCTGTGGCCCTCGCCAGACGGCCCAATCCCATTCCGTGGAAAGACAAGATGCCTCCTCATATATATTGAAATATTTCCAGATTTGGTTAGACTGAAAGGTGAGGATGGTGTTTTAACCCATCTGCCTGACAGATTGATTGTAGCAGGTCAGGTACAAACTGGCGGGCATCGACCCCCGGTGACAACCGAGTTTTCATTAATCTGCCATCTCCCGGGTAGTCTGTGCTCCTCCAGACTATCTGAAAGGAGATAAAATGATCAAACTGGAATTGGCGATTGATGAAATGATCATCCTGGTGGATCTTCTTGACACCGCGATCTCCGAGATCCGCATGGAAATCATGCAGACAGACAACCGGGACTACCGGAAAATGCTCCAGGACAGGGAATCCCTGCTGAAAAAACTGCATACATCCATTACGGAAAGATTACCGCAGAGACCCCTGGAGGAACAACTAACGGCATAGCCGTACTGTATTCGTGTGTGCACATCTATAAGTAAACAGATATCCCGGCAGGAATGCCCGTTGAAAGCCGGTACTCCTGCCGGCTTTTTGTTTGGATAATTCCGGGTGCTGGAACTTGCACATCTGGTGGAATTATCTTTGTTATAAAGATAAAATACAAATTGAAGATTTCCAAGGCGGACCAGAATGCCGCCATTAAAACCGAGGATGGTTACCTTGCCTGAGATCATTACCATCGATCAGCCTGTGCCACAAATGCGGGCAATCCGTTTTATAAAATATTTGCTATTCAGCGCGTCGATCATTCCGTGCCTGATCGCGGGTGCCATGGCACATACAGCGCGCCGGTATAACCCTGACTGGCTATTCTGGGTGACCCTGGCCATTTTTCTAGCCCAGGTGGGTGGTGATTACCTGTATTACTACTTTACCCACTATCATACGGATCAGCGTGATGCCCATACGAAAATATTCGCCGGTTGGAAACCGCTTTTTACCGGATCGTTGTTAAGGCCGGAATTTACAGTGTTTGCCGGAGCAGCCTGTCTTTTACTGGCGTTCTTCATTGGTGTTTATTTCTACATCCAATTGGGAAATACGGTTGTTATTCTGGCGGCGATTGGTGGCGCGGTGGCTGTTCTATTCACACCACTGATGTTGCGCGGTTTAAAGGAACCGGTGATATTTATTACTTTCGGTCCAATGGTAATGCTGGGCACGTATTATGTGCTGACCCGTGAACTTTCCATGACCCCGGTCTGGGCTTCCCTGCCGGCTGCGTTCCTGGTTACATTGGTGGCATATTTGAAAAGCGCGCGTTTTGATGTACAGGATACAACCAGCGGTCGGGTTGTCCTCAATGTAAACGTGAATACCATCCGCTGGCTGGCCGGTCTGGCTTATCTGTCGCTTGTTATTATGGTGATCGTGCGTATCATTCCCGCCTGGTCGCTTTTCGCGTTGATCACTGTCCCGTTTGCTTATATGATCACGAAGAAGATCAGCCGGGAACAAAAAGTGGTTGATTATCTGTGGGCTACTGTTTATTCACTGGTCGTTTATGTGGTCACCGGCGGCCTGATCGCACTGGGTTTTATGATCTAAAAATTTCAATAAAAAAGTAGTTTCCCGGAGGGATTGCATGAGAGATTGGATTGTTACCTGGTTCAAAGCAGCCCGGGCGCCTTTTCTGGTGGTCAGTTTGCTGCCCGCATTGCTGGGTGGTGCCGTAGCGGCAGCCAATGGACCCATACATATGGGGATATTCATTGCCTGTATCATCGGGGTAGTCATGGCCCACTCGGCAGCCGATTTCATCGATGATTATTTTGATTACAAAAAGGGAAATCTGGGAAACAAGGAAGAACAATTCCATGACAGCCCCCTGATCGATCAAAAAGTAACCCTGAACCAGGTTCTGGCGGCCACCATCATCTGCCTGGCGATTTCACTCATCACAGGCATATATGTGTTTCTTGAAGTGGGTATGCCGATCGTTTGGATGGTATTGGTGGGAACATTCATCGTGTTCTTCTATACGTCCCCCCCGGTGATGTTGAATTACCGTGGACTGGGGGAAACCGCGATATTTCTTGCGTTCGGACCAATGATCGTAACCGGTGTGTATGTCGCCCTGGTCCACGCATTTAGCTGGGAACCGCTGCTCGTCTCGTTGATCCCCGGGGTATTTACCATGGGCGTCGTGCTGGTGAGTAACACATTTGATTTTCATGATGATGTAAAATCCGGCAAATGGACGTTTGCCGTACGTTTTGGACAGATATCCGCGGTCCGGTTAATGGGTATTACATCGATCGTTGCGTATCTGGCCATTATTATCGGCGTACTGGCTGGATCACTTCCAGCCTGGACGTTGATTGTTCTGCTTACCATTCCAATGGCTTATGATTCAGTGAAGTACACCTCTGGATTCACGGATGCCACACGCTATAAAGCCGCCATGACAAAGGCGATCGCATTGTCCTCCGTAGCCTGTGTACTTTTGATCGCGGCATACCTGATTGTTATCTTTGCATAAACGGTTATCAAATCCAAAAAGGGACGGGGTTGATCCGTCCCTTTTTGGTATATGATCTGGCAGGCATAACAACTACTCTGCGAGTAGTTTTTCCAGAATTTCAACACTATCTTGAATACATTTGTCGCATCGGGCGGGAATGATCCCTTTTTCTTTGGCAGCTTTCACGGCTTCCGGATCGTTCATATCGAATCCCAGAATTTCATTGCAGTGGATGGAGCCGGCGCGTTCTTTATATAATTGCAGGAATTTCTGGTCAAGTTGATAGACGGTTTCTTTTACCTTCTTGTTGGAATCACCGTCCATTTCGTTCACGCCATATTTCATCCCAAGTACCATGACGCCTCAAGAGGCGGCGCCGCAGATCTCTCCCGAACGGCCAACCCCGCCGCCGAAACCAAGCGCAAGTTTCTGCGCGGTGACCTCATCCACGCCGAAATCTTCACTGAAAACACTGGCCACGCATTGGGCGCATCCAAAACCGCTGGCATGCCGGGCAAGGGCTTTTTCTACTCGATTCATCTCAATGGTCTCCTGTTTTCTTTTGATCACTCCAGCTTCATAATTGTAACCAACAATCGAGGAAAACCGGTTTTTCCATTACAATGCGATACGCATGAAAAGCATTTTACCTACACTGGATTTTGCGGCTGTTTATAAAGATTTCAATACCCCTGTAACCCAGGAGGATTGTGGAGCCATGTGCTCACCGCACAACCCTTCCGGCAAACCATTCTGTTGTGATATCTGCCAGGCTGTACCGGTAGCCTACCGGCAGGAATGGGATTTCCTTTCCCTTCACTCGGACCTGTGGCACGAATGGCGTGGGGATGAATACGAAAATGAACCGGTGGATCCGGAATCACTCCGATCACTAACACCGGATCACCTGTTGCTATTGGCCTGCCGTGGACCGGAATATTGTCAGCGTGAATTTAGGGCAACCAGCTGCCGCCAGTTCCCTTTCTTCCCGTACATTACATCCGATTACCGGTTTATCGGTCTTGCCTATTACTGGGACTTTGAGCCTACCTGCTGGGTGATCAGCCATTTGGACCGGGTTACTGCCCAATACCGGCAGGAATTCATCGATACGTATGACAGGCTTTTTGACATCTGGCCTGATGAATTTGACAGTTACATAGCCATGTCCGAAGAGGCACGTGAATTCTTTTCCGGCCAGAAACGCCGATTTCCAGTACTGCACCGGAATGGCGGGATATACAGGATCAGTCCGGGGAATGAGAAAATGACCAGAACAGCCCCTGAGGAACTTCGTCGATTTGGTGTCTATTCCATGTGATCCGATGAGGGCTATGTTTTCTGCAAGTGCCATATGGTTTTTCCATGGTTATAATGAATTTGAATCCTATTCAGGGTAGAGATACAGGAGGCAGTGCATGGTAACCAGGAAATGGGCATTTTCTTTCATCATTTTATCTCTTGTGATAAGTTCAATCAGCTGTGGCATCTCTGTTGATCTTGGAACGGGATTAAAATCGCCAACACCACTACCCCCCACAATCACCCCGACGCTCATTCCTACAAACACACCTGTACCGACGGATACGGCTGTTCCTCCAACCGCCACATTTACTCCAGCTCCGACCGATACTGAGACCCCTGTGCCAGTAGAACCAACCTTGGAAGAGCCGGCAACATCTACGGCGGAGCCGACAGCCACACAGGTACCGCCTCCGGTTGTGATTAGTGCCCAGAATGCCGGTTCGTTAACCTTGAAACGGATTCCCGGTATTAATGCCGGTGGACTGCAAAAAATCCGGGTATCACCTGATGGGAAATTTATCCTCTTCTCCTACTCAAGTCTGCTGACCTTATTGCAGACCAATGATCTTTCTGTTATCTGGGAAGTAGACCCGGGACGGTTCCTTTCCGATGTTGTTTTTTCAAAAGAGGGCAGCCATCTGATCACGTACTCCCCCGGGGGATCAGTCACGGTATATGATGTGGCAACCGGCGCGGCGCTGGCAACAACCATTCCCCAGCGCGAAGGCGTACGGTCATTGGCACTTTCCGCCCATGGTGAATATTTCGCTGTGGTGGATTACAGTGATGTAACCAGAGTTTATGAAGCCGGAACCGGCAAACAGGTAATGCAAAACAACGGGCAATCCAATCCCGGGGGAATAAATGGGATTCTCCTTTCGCCCGGGGGCGGAACGTTGTTGATCGATGGTTTTGACTCAAAACCCCGAAAACAGGTTCAGCAATGGAACATTACGGATGGCACATACAAGATCGGTCTTCTCGGCCTGATCACAGAAATGTCCAACTGGAAATTCTCGCCGGATGCCAAACGAATTTTCGGGATCAATACCCGCAGTTTGACATCCGTGCCGGCCAATACCCTCACAGCCTGGAATACCAGCAATGGGGCATTGATCAAGACGTATGACAATCTGGGGATCATCACAGACTACGTGATCTCACCGGACGGCACCACCATTCTGGTAGCCACGGATGATCACCAGATCCATCTACTGGACGTGGAAAGCGGGGCATTGAAGGGGGTTTTCTCCGGGCATACAACCCAACTTGCCGGTATGGACTTTTCCCCTGACAGCCAGGGCGTTATCTCCGTAAGTGTGGATGGCGTGGTTCACATGTGGAATGTCTCTGACCAGAAAAGCACATTCAATTTCACGTATGTTGTCTCATTCCCCCGAACATCTGTCGCCTTTGTGCCGGATGGCCGTTTCGCATCCATAGTCGTACCGGGTCAAAAAGGGGAAGTTGTTATTGACCTGAACACAAGGAAGGGTATATCCACTCTGGGACCTGAAACAGCTGATCTCCACGCCCCGGCCATTTCCAGTGACGGCCAATTTGCGGCAGCGGTTGATTCAGACAACCATATCATTGTCTGGGAAGCTGGAAGCGGGAAGAAACTGCAAAATGTTGCTGCCAAAACACGAACCCCGATAAAAAAGTTATTATTCTCGCCGGATGGGACGATCATTGCTTCTCTCAATACCGGACAGGTCTTCCTTTGGGAAGTATCAACCGGAAAGAAGCTCAAGGAATTTGTCGGGAACAATGATTTCGCCTGGTCCCCGGACGGGAAGATCATCGCATCAGACAGTACAGACAACCGCCTGTACCTTTCGGATGTGGAAAGCGGCAAAAAGGTCGATGCGATCAATGCCGAAGCAATCACATCCATCGTCTATTCCCGGGATGGCAGCCTGATCTCGGTTGGTGGAACCAGGGTTCAACCGAAAGAGCGCGGTTTGATCAACCTTATATTCCAGGTGGATAACGGCAGCCGGCTTCGCCTTCCGGTGGAAATGCCGGAGGTGTCGGGTTCGGTGACCGGGATGGCCTATTCACCTAAAATGGATCTTCTGGCAGGTTGTGATTCACAGGGGAATATATATCTCTGGAACCTGCTGGATGGCACGCGGGTTGCCTACTTTGAGGAGATCGTCGACTACCCCGGAACCGTGGCATTTAATCCTGATGGGTCCGAGCTTTTTGTTGGTGGCGGGGATGGCATAATCGGAGTGATTTCAACATCCAGCGGCAGCGATGTTGCTCCCGGTGTGCAATCCGCCGGAGCAATAGGAGAAAACCAACTGCCGGAGTTGTCACCGCAACCGTACGTGCATACCAGTGGCGCCGTTTCAGTCAGGCTGCCGATTGGCTGGGATTTACAGGAACATGGGACGGCAATTATCACGTCATTCGATC
>CAYRHB010000016.1:25602-38404 GCA_964424035.1 uncultured Leptolinea sp. | reverse complement strand
ATCCTGTCAACGGCCAAAGGCCGGAAAATTCTCAACAAAAACAACCCGCAAAACACTGCTTTTTGTTACCCAAAGAGCGCATCACAAATAACGGACGGATTATACACCTGTTTTAAGGAATGGATAATACAATATACCGGTATGGAAAATACCAGAGAAGAATCCCTTACCGGTGGAACCATGACCGGTGTTATACGAGCGGGGAATACTGTGCGGCGGACAGCCGGTCCATGGACGCCACGGGTGCACCAATTACTGGCATATCTCCGGAAACAGGGGATTACACAAGTTCCTGAACCATTGGGGTATGACACTCAGGGTCGTGAGATGCTCTCGTATATTCCCGGTACGGCAGGGATTACATTGACCGGTGATCTTCGATCAGAGGATGTAATGGCCCAGACTGCCCGATTACTGCGCCGCATCCATGACGTGACCGAACCGGTTGCCCGGAAATGGATAGATGGTTGGCAAGCACCACCGCGTGAGCCGGTGGAGGTGATCTGCCACGGGGATTTTGCCCCATACAATTGTCTTTTTTCTGGTGCCACCCTGACAGGAGTGATCGATTTTGATAACGCTGGACCCGGCCTAAGGTTGTGGGATGTGGCTTATGCCATTTACCGCTTTGCACCGGTCACTGCGCCATCGAACCCGGAGAGTTTCGGCTCCATTTGCGAGCAGGGCAACCGGATCCGTCTGTTCTGCGATGCATACAGGCTTGAAGACCGTTCCGGATTGGTGGACGCGGTTATTGAACGAGTAGCGGCTATGGCTGCCAGTCTACGGGATGGGGCAGCCAGGGGTGACGTACGTTTTCAGGCGAATATTGACGCGGGTCACCTTGCGATCTATGAGGCTGACCTTGCCTGGTTGCAGGAACATCAAAACGAGTACCGGCAATTGCTATAAGGTATTTTTTGGGGTGAGGAGTGGGGAATCTTACTGATTATTATTCTCCCCGTTTTCCACACAGGAATCGATCATTTTCGTGTTGACAAATTATGATTGGCCTGTATACTATATATAAACATTTATATAAAATAATTATATAAGGATACTATGTCTCTCGAATATTCATTACTGGGTTTTCTGCAATATACAGCAATGACCGGATATGACCTGAAAAAGATACTGGATGAATCAACACGATTCTTCTGGCACGCAGAACTCAGCCAGATCTATTCTGAATTGAAGCGTCTGGAACAAAAAGGGTGGATCAAATCCGAATCTTTTCCACAGGAAGGTAAACCGGATAAAAAGATGTATTCGATCACACCGGCTGGACGGGAAAAGCTGCGCGACTGGCTATCGAATCCCATGGATGAACCTCCTGCCATTAAGAATCAGATCCTTCTTAAATTATTCTTTGCCGGAACACTCAAAAAAGAAGAGATCTGTTCGCAATTGCGCTGCCAGCTTGAAGTTCAGCGAGCGTTGTTAAAACGGTTTCAACAGGATTCCTATCAGAAAATTCAAATGGAAGCGCAGGCAAACTTGAAACCGAATTCGCTTATGATGTGGGAGATCGTCCGCCAATATGGAGAAGCCCAGGCAATCATGACAGTACACTGGCTGGAAGACGCCCTGGCGACAGTGGAAAATTCGATGGAAATTTCAAACAAGGATCAACCTGATGATGACTAATCGAAAAATCCTGGCGATAAATGGAAGCCATCACGGAGACAATAGCTATACCCGTTTTCTCCTTGAACGGTTATTTGAAGGCGCAAGAGAGGAAGGGGCTGATTGTGAGGTCATCACATTGGCCAACCTATCGTTGAATCGCTGCATCGGGTGTGACGCCTGCCAGAAAACCGACGCAATCCCGGTTGATCCGGATACTTTTTCAGCACACTGTGTGTGGGATGGAAAAGATGATGGACAGATGATTTTTCAAAAGATGATTACCGCAGACATCATTATTTATGCCACACCTGTTCAAGTATTTGGCATGTCCGGATTGATGAAGAATTTTCTTGATCGTTTCTATGCCCTGGGGAACTCTGGGGACATTTGCCTGTCAGGATCAGGGTTGATGTTCCATTTTATCGATCACCGGGTTGTTTCAAAACCATTCGTTGCGATGATCAGTTGCAGCAATTTAGAGAATGAAACACCTTTAAATACCATATCCTATTTTCGAACGTTTTCCCGTTTTATGGATGCGCCAATGGTTGGAATGCTGATTAGAAATGGCTCGATCATGGTTGGCAAAGGGAAGGATCAGTCTGCGGAGGAACGTTTTCCATCTATCCGGGAGGTTTATGCCGCATACCAGCAGGCTGGACGTGAGCTGGCGCAATCTGGAAAGATACACCGAAGCACAGAGCGTTGTGCCAACCGGGAATTTATACCTGTGCCCATGTTCAGTCTATTGAAAAGGATCCCATTCCGACGGGTGAAAGAGAAATTTATTGAACGGGTCAGGCAAAATACCGGTTGTTCGCAGGCTTCACTATCTTAAACTGGAAAGGCAGGATAAACCGATGCGATCAGGACAATTTTCAGATGTTGGCATTCAAAACCCGGATTTGCGTTCATCACTTCTACGTATCTTGATGGTCCTGACCATCATTTTATTGGTACTTAACATATTTATTCAGCTCGGGCAATTCAAATCAATCTCCCACAATGTGGCTGGATGGCTGATTCTGATCATGCTTATCATCATACCGCTCAGTCCGCTTGTCTCCATCGTTAAAACCATGGCATTCATTCTAACCGGGCGGCTTCACTTTCCAGATAACAGGGTGGGTGAATGTATCATTGGAGAAGATGGGCTCGAATTTACAGTTTTCCGTCAGGTAGTTGTAGACCCGGGGCGCGGGCAGCCAACCACTCCGGGAGCCCTTCTCACCCTCCGCTTCAAAGTAACAAACATGTCTCCCGGAGTCAACAAATTCTATTCATTGCTGCCATTAATGTTCTACCTGGGGGATAAAGGATTCCGGTCGAAGACCTTTACGATCCATGGCGATCATTGCATGTCGATCTATGAATGGGATACCATAACCGACGCAGAGAATTATCTCCAATCTATTGCACTAAAAACCATTCTACTGCGGTCAGTTACCGGATTTTTTACATACACGATTCAGCCATTGGATTGAAGGTGCGGAATTGAGATCACGGGAGACATTTCCAGATCGTTTCAATGAGCCGGTCGATCTGCTCAGAAGTATGTCGCGCGCAGACAGCCACACGTAAAGCCCCGCCGGAAGGAGTGCTGGTGTAGTTGGTCACATGGGCAACGGCGATGCCTTCCTCAAACAGGCGGGCACGCGTGATGGCCAGGTTCTGTCCCGGAAGCGCGGGAAGGCAAATGATGGGGCCCCGGGAACCTTCCAGATCCCAGCCCGGCCTGTGTAGCCCGTCACGCGCCCGTTTGACATTACCCCGGAGTTTTTCGCGCAGTCCCGGGTTTCGCCGGGCGATCTCCAGTGCTTTGGCTGCTGCGGCAGAGGTCACCAGAGGTGGGGGGCTGGCACCCATGCAAACCCCCGAGTTTTGTTCCACGTGATCGATCCATTCTGCCGGGCCGGTAATGATCCCACCGTACCCGCCCAGTGCTTTGGCCAGCGTACCGCAGACCTTGACATTATCTGATGTGATCTGGAAATGGTCCAGAGTTCCCCGGCCATTGTCTCCCAGCACGCCCATCCCGTGGGCGTCATCCAGAAATATCCGGCCGTTAAAGGTTTCAATCACTTGCAGATAATCCGGCAGGGGCACAACTTCGCCTGATACCGGAAATACCGCGTCGCTGATAACCAGAGGGTGTTCACCGGGCAGCAGTTCTGCACGGATAGTCTCCGCCAGGCTATCCGGTGAACAGTGGCGGAAAGTCGAGATCGGTTTTGTTGATGCCTGGGCCGCCTCCCACGCGCTGTAATGCGCGGACATGTCAATAAAGATGTGATCGCTGACCTCTGTATTGGTTTGCAGCAACACATCCATTCCCATATATCCGGAAGGAAAAAGTAGGGCTTTTTCCGAATTAAAGTAGGCACAGGCTAGCTTTTCCAATTCGTCATACACCGGGTGCTCACCGTAACCGCCTCGCGAAGTGGCTGTAGTGAGGCCGTATTGCCGCAATGTCTCTTCAGCGGCCCGCAATACCTCTGGATGGCTTTGTAATCCAAGGTAACCGGTCCCGGAGAAGTAATCCACTTCACGACCATTGATCACCACCCGTGGGCCGATCGGGCTTTGGAGATGGTAGGTCATATTTTTCATACGGCTTATTGTACCCACGGCGGGGGTTTGATGTTAATTCAACCGGCTGTCGATGTTTCGCAGTAGGATCACAGCCACCACGAGATTTAGACCGGTAATGAACAGGAATGGGATCATCACCCCCAGATTCTCCGGAACACCCCGGACTGCCATAAAAACGCTCATTGTACTGACAGCCAATCCCATGGTGATGGATTTCAGAATGAAAACTGAACTGAGCAGGTATCCCCAGGCGCTGCGTTTTAACAACAATACGCCGCCCAAAACCGCCAGGGGAACAATAAGTACCAGATCCATAGCCTGGATGACCAATGTGGTCGTGTTTTCCAAAGCAGGAATGGTATGGCTTATAAGCGGGGGGACAATGCGGCCGAGCCAGGCAATCGAAAGGAAGGCTCCCACGGTAAACATCAGGGCAGCCATCCACCCGCGTGGAAGCTTCTCATTGAAGTGGCGGGGGAGGTCATCCAGGTCGAAGGACAGCATGGACAGGATGAAAGCGTATAGACTGAGACCGAACAGGACAACATAGACCAGAAACAGGTTGTTGTAGGCTGTCAGCATGGCCATGGACATATAGGTATAAAGGAAAAACCCCAGCGTACCGGTAAGCAGCAAACGGCCACGCAGGGAACCACGGAACGCCAGAATGGTTGACACAACCAGCAAGGGTAAACCCAGTATCAGGGTGATCAGATCGTTCCCCTGCATCTGGGCGGTGGAGCTGACAGTGTCGTATTGATAAAGTCCCTGCATATTGATCGTCACCTGCTCACCGCGCAGGGTTTCATAGCTGAAATGCTCGCCGGGATATGCGTAGAATAATCCCATCCCGGCGGCAAACAGGGCAAGAAAGAAGATGGGAATTATGAGCCAGGTTAAAGCTTTTTGATTTTTCATGGTTATCTCCAATGGACTGTGCATAGGAAAAAGAATGGCTTCTCAGGCTTCGTTTATATTCTTTTGCATCAGGAACAGGATACGGACTGCAACAATACCCAGAATTGTGAATGTCCCGGAGAATCCGATGTATTGTCCGATGGTCAGGATTATTCCGGCTGCAGCCTGGAATGCGGATTGGCTGATGACCACCAACCCGATCAAAGCCAGAAGGGAAAGCATCATAAACGATAGGGCGTACGCATGAGGCCGTTTTCTCAAAAGCATGAAACCGGCAATGTAACAGGCCGGAGGAATCAGTCCCAGATCAAGAACAAAGGTGATCTCAGTGGTATATGTGTCCAGACCGGGCGGGTAGATACCCTGGAATAATGGACCAAGGATCTCACTCAACCAGACGAAAACTGATAGCCCGGCAAAGAACAGCAGAAAGGCAGCGCCCCGATGTGGAAAGCCCGGCAGGATATGGTTTGACAGGTCGTCAAACCGGATGGAGAAAAAAGCCAGGATGAGGGAATAAAAACTTAAGGAGAAATAGATGATGTAATCCAGAAACAATGCGTTATAGGCTGCCCCAAGTGCCATGGATGCCGAGTTGTAAACAAAATATGCCAGGATTCCAGTCAGAAAAAAAGCACCTTTAAGCAATCCTTTCCGGTACTGAAGGTATGCAGGAACAAGAAGGGGAAGCGCCACAAAAAAAGTCACCGCGTCTGTTCCCCGTGAGATCGGCGCGCGGAAATGGGTATCAAAATGATAAATGCCATACCCGTACAGCTCGACCTGTTTTCCGTGAAGGCTGGTCACGGTGAAAGGGCCTGAACCATCTGACGTGAAAAGGCCGACGCCGGCGGCAATCAGCGCGGTCAGGATCAACAGAGGGATAAGATAGTCCAGTGCCTTGTTTTTGTTCATGGTTCATCCTTTATGTAAAATTGACTGCCTGTGTGTGGAAATTCATGCCCTTTTATGAGGATACCCCGGTCCAACCCAAATTCAGGCAACATCAACATTGTACACAATACTGGTGGAGAATTGAATGCCCGAATATCTGTTGATGAACTAAAATAGGATTGCCGTTCAATCGATGGATTTCCCAAATTATGAAATTAAATTGAAATTGAAAAGGGATTACCGGTTCAAGACCAATAATCCCTTTCTGTATCTGAACAAAAACACCGGGTATTATTTCAGATTTTCAACAACCCGATTTGTGTTGTATTTCATCATGTCAATATAAGTTGGCGCAACACCGTCTGCTTCTGTGATGGAGTGTGTGTACAGGTCGGAAACCACTTTAATGCCGGTTTCAGATGAGATCTGTTCTGCCAATTGCGGATTGGTGCCGGTTTCGAGGAAGATCGCTGTCACTCCCGTGGAATGGATATCATCCACCAGTCGGACAAGTTGTTGGGCAGAGGGGGATGAACCGGTGCTCACGCTGGGAATGATCGTTCCAACCACCGTAAACCCGTACCTGTCAGCATAGTATCCAAAGCTCTCGTGATTGGTAATAATGAGCCGTTTTCCGGCCGGGATTATTTCAACCTGCTGCCGGATATATACGTCAAGCTCGTTCAGTTGCTTGATGTAATTCTCCGCGTTCCGGGTATAGATATCTTTCGCGGTCGGGTCTTTTTCGATAAACCCGTCACGGATATTCTCTACATAATGAATGACATTGATGGGATCCAGCCAGAAGTGTGGATCTCCATTTTCATGATGATGCCCATCTTCCCCTTCATCTTCTGCTTCATGTTCTTCTTCAGCATGATGAACTTCACGGCTCTCCAAACCGGCTGATGCTTCAATGACCAGAAACTTGCCACCCGAATTGGCGATCACCTCTTCGAGCCATCCCTCGATCCCACCACCGTTAATGATCACAATATCACTCTCTGCCAGTGCGGCAACATCCCTGGGAATTGGCTCAAACGCATGGGGGTCCATCCCCAGGGGAATGAGGGTACTGACGTTAAACCGGTCGCCGGCTACATTCTGAGCGATATCTGCAAGAAATGATTCCGCCGCAATGACCTTTAGTCCGCCATTTTCCTGGAAACCGGTCGTTGAAACCGGTTGGGACTGACAGCCAACCAAAGCAATGGTGGCGAATAATAAGAAGAAAATATTGATAATGAAACCCTTTTTCATAAAAACCTCCAAAAAATTATTCTTCACGACAATCCGAGCACAACCCGAACAATTGGAACCAGTGATCGGTGATTTGATATCCGGATTTCTCTGCCACCCGGCCCATTAATCGGGAGAGATCATCCCCGTCAAAGAACTCCGCTTTACCGCAGGCTGTACAAATGAGCAAATGCTCGTGACCCTGCGCAGCCCTGAGGTACATATTACATGCCCCCGGTTGATGGACGCGTTGTACCAACCCAAGAGTTTCCAGTCTTTCCAGTGTACGATACACGGTAACCAACCCCAGCCCCTTTTGACGTTTACGGCCAATCTCAAAGATTTCCAGAGGCTCCAGCGCACGGTCAGTTTCCAGGATGATATCAACAATGGTATTCCGCGCTTCGGTCTGGCGGTATCCACTGTCCTGTAATAACCTGATCCATTCAGCAGAAGTTGGATTGTCAGTCATTGTTTTCCTGTTGATAATGAAAACGTTTTTCAATTATAGTGATTCGCTTCAAAAAGTCAAGATTAAATCCTGTGGTCCCAACAAAAGCCCCGGTTGGAAAAATCCTCCTCCGGGGCTTCTTACGAGGTTATTGAATAGGATCAGAGTTGGGGAGTGAGTGAACCGCCACCGTTCAATGTATATGTTTTTGCTCCCAGTACCGGGCATGCCGCGCTATTGTAATAGACAGTAAAACCGGAACCATTGATATTGGTAATGGAACCATCTGAAATTCCTTCATCATCAGAGAGGCAATTGATGTAAGAGTTGGCTGTGACATTCCATGTACTTGAGGCGTCGAGGGTCAGGTTAACCTTCCCCGAAGTGTGGGTCGGGTTGATGGTACTCTTAAGATTTGATGAATTACTCAAATTCAAATCAACCGAGCTAAGGTCATCTGCTGCTATGCTGCCTGAAAGGTTCTGCTGACTGGCAGTCAGGATCACAGCTCCGCCATTGGAACCCTCATTCCCCCAGCGGCCGGCAGCCGCATCAATCAACTCCCCGGAATTGACACTCACAGAAACCCCGGTCAAATTTATGATGCCGGTAGAATTGGTCACATAAAAAAGAGGTCCCTTGCGAGCAGTGAGATTTAATTCACCTCCGGTCATGGTGAATGTACCATGGGTACCTTCCGCATCACCGGACATGCTCTGATAGATCATAACCCCCCATTTATTGTTCATGCTGGTTGTCAGAATTGAGTCGGTCAGGGTAATAGTATTTCCACCTTCAATCACAGCCGCCTCCGCTCCTGTGGCAGAATAAATACCCCCGCTTACGGAAATATCTCCCGTTGAATATATGGCCGGTGAATCGGCTCCACTGGTTGATACGGAACCGCCTTTTGCAGTGATCGTTCCGCTTCCCCTGTCGGTTGCCAGCGCACCGGAATTTTTACCGGATGTCATGATGTCAACATTCTCCAGGGTGACGATACCACCTTTGGTTGCCATTACACCATGACCGCCCCCTCCTGAGGCATTGATCACAACGTTGGAAAGGTTCACAGTAGAACCAGATTCTGTGGCAAATGCGCCATTCGCGCCTTCACCGGTGGAATCAATCGAACTGTCAGACAGGTTAATGATCGATCCTCCGGTAGCCAATACAGCTGCATTCAAACCTGCAAAACTGCTGGAATCCTGGGAGGAAGTATCTCCGGTTGTGGATATTTTGCTTCTGGTAAGATCAAGTCTTCCGGCATCCGTGACCAGAATGGCAGATTCATTCTGCTTATCCGCGGTATATGACTCGCCACTGATTGATTTTGTTTCGCCGGATAATTTGTATGCCGCATCATAAGTGACGGATGTGGTATTTTCACCGGGTTTCCCCGTATTGCCCTGTGGTGGTTTACCGGGAATGGAACCGGCCGGGGAAATCCCGGCCGGTGTAAAAGCTACTGTTGATTTGGCGCCGCTGATCTTTTCAAGCAATTCTGTGAACGCCTGGATCAGACCGGGTTGGAGCATACCGCCTCCGGGTCCGCCCATACCACCGGGCATCTGTCCGGAATCTCCACCCTGCTGTGGACCGTCCTGGCCACCCTGCTGTGGACCACCCTGGCCACCCTGCTGAGGACCGCCCTGCCCACCGGCAGGTGGCTGCTGTCCTCCATCCTGCTGTTGCGGAGGGGTTCCACCCTGCTGCGAACCGGATCCATCCTGCCCATCAGGTCCACCGGTTGTGATGTTCTTTTCCTGCATTATGGTAGTGGCGATGTCACGCGTGATCTTCATTTCAGCAATGGCGTTAATTTGATCACTGGATAACAAAGCCTGCATTTTGTCGGTTAAAGCTGTCAGGGCAGCTGTCATTTCTGAGTTTTCTTCGGGAGCAACCGGTGTAGAGTTCGGGTCCATTGTAGGCCTTGCGGCGGGTTGTTGTCCGTCTGCAGGATTTTCTCCTGAGTTACCAGCCCCGGGCATCATCTTCTGAACAGCAGTCTGGTACTCTTCCCAGATCGGGAGCATGGCTGTAGCCTGAGCTTTGGTTAGAGCTATTTTGGTGCCATCGAGTTTGATCAGACCAAGGATCAGCTGGGTGATCACTGGTTCAGCGTTTTCGAAATCCGTTGTCAAACCATCACCCAGGGTGGATGCGGATGCAGATTTCGAGTATGAAATCAGTTGATCGGATGAATTGGTTTCAACCCGGTTGGCAGTGGATGATTGACCGGCGCACGCGGTGAGCGTGAGGGCGATCAGAATTAATAACGCGTATACTTTTTTACTCATCATACCTCCAGTGGAATTCTGAAGACCGCAAAGGTCTCTGTGTTTTTTGTTGAGGAAAAACAAACTGTGATTTTGCCGTCGATATGTTTACTTCCTTTCACATCTGGAATGCTCCTATTGTAGGATTCATACCTGAGAAGCGACCATGAGAAACCTGTGAAATCATTGAGAAATATTTTCCACCGTATCAATGGGTCATACTCACTCAGAAATGAATGATCCGATGAAAGGATAGACACAAAGAAAAAGCCAGCCGGTAATGCGAAGGCTGGTTTCTGGTCTTCCCTATAGAAAAAAGTATCCGTGATTATTTTATTCAGTTTTTAAATTTGATTGCTCGTGGATGAATCAATACCGGCTCAATAACTTGACCATAATTTTAACGATTTCAGGATCAAATTGTGATCCGCTGCAACGCATTAATTCTAGTTTCGCCTGTTCAGACGATATGGGGGAACGGTATGCACGCCCGGTTGTCATGGTTGAGTAAGCGTCAGCCACTGCCAGAATACGCGCCCCCTGGGGTATTTCCTCTCCCCTCAAATTACCTGAATACCCTCTACCGTCATAATGTTCATGATGCGATTTCACAATCGCCTTAATGTTCTTCAGCCCCGGTGAAGGGTCCATCATGGTTGCACCATAATCAGCGTGGTGCCGGATGATCGTCCATTCTTTCTCACACAGAGGGCCGGGTTTTACCAGAATATCCCGGGGAACAACGGCTTTGCCAACATCATGCAGCCGGGCTGCCAGGGTGATCTCTTCGATTTCGTCGTTGGTAAGCTGCAAGCATTCGGCAATGCGACGGGACCACAAAGCCGTATTCTGGCTATGGGCGCTCTGGTCACAACGGTCGATGGAATCAGCCAGGGAGAAAAGTGCTTTGATATAGTTGTCTTCCAAATTCTGAACGACAGGGCCGACATAGACTGTCAGCCCTGCCAGTTCAGCCTTGAAAGGTGTGCCCGTTATCTCATTCAGATTTTTCTGACTTCCTTCAGGCAACTCTTCATTGTCCAGCGCAAAGAAGCCAACGACGCGCATTTTGGGGTCCAGCTCCATGGGGATCATAACCTGGACCGGTTCGCTTTGTTCCTCAACCCTCCCTGCATCCCCCTGCCTATTGAGAACAAGTGCTTTTTCTGGACGTGATTTGTAAGCCTGACGGTTCATAACATTAACCTGAATATCGATAAACTTAGTAGTGCAGCACAGCCATTTCAGACAAGGATGGAACTTCAACGAACTCCAACATCTGTGACGCGAATTCTTCCAGGGTTCCGGTTTGCAATTGCCGGATCCGGTCTTTTACTTCTCCGGGAAAATGGAAACTCTCTCCTAAATAACCGGTTTCGATTGTGGCTGCCGGATCTGCCAGCAAGTGCGCGCGAAACTGCGGGCTGATAATGGCAGCATGCATCAGACGGCCAATTTCAGCCTTGATCGAGGCTTGTGGATCGATAGTCGGAGGAGGTATTGCCGGAGTTTCTATCAGTAACGATGGTATGGGTGTCATTTTTTCTCCTTTTTTCTTTACGGCTAAGCGACCATAAAAGAAAAATTACACCGAAAGCGATAAAAATATCGCCAACGCTGAAGGCGACATTTTGAGGAAATCCTTGAGGAAGTGTAAAACGATCAGTTAGCCAGATCAGGTTGATGTCTGATGCTGCCATGATCCGGTCTTTGGTAAAACCAAGCCGGGATCCGATCATCCAGATATCTTCCGGGCGGGAAGGTGACATTCGATGCAATGTTTCAATGCTGATGGGCATCCATCCGCCGTTCACCACAATAACGATGAAATTGCAGGCAAGGCCAATACAAAGCGCCCCGAATCCCGGTTTCAGTAGATTGATGAAAGCAAAGACGACCAACCCGGCCATGGAAAGGATTTGAACGGCCGGAATAATTTCTTCCGGCACAAGGCGGGCGGAATACGGGATTTGGAAGACCAGCAATTGTGGAAGAACGGCAATGAATACCAGCCATTCCCAGTTTAGGTGAGGCAATTTTAAGGTTCGATGAGTAAGCCTGGCTCGCACCAGGGTGCCGGCCAGGCCTATGATGACTGCAATCAGTAAGATCATAGAATTAATAAAACGTGAAAGAATAATTCCTTACGACAATGCGGAGCAGCCGTCCCTGGCATGGATAAATTGGAAAAGTACAACTGCAAACGATGGATGTCTATCCTCCGGTGGCAGCGGGAGCGCCGGCGCCGATAACGAACAGAGCGACAGAGATGAGGAACAGAACGACACGGGCATCAAGTTTCATAAGTTTTGCGAACATGGGTTTCTCCTTGGTTACTGATGTTTAGAAATCATTATGAGATTGGCCGGTCTCAAAACAGGCATTAAATTGGTCTCAAAATGAGCCTAAATAGGAAAATTTCGCAAATTACACGTTAAAAATGCGTAAAACCCGTGCTGTTAACCAGTAAGGTTCCATTAAGTTTGGTTGAAAGAGCGGATTCAACCCTGTTTCGGTGGATTGTTTTGATGGGGTAGAAAAATATTGTGATGTTAAAAGAAAAGTATCAGTAACGATTCAACGCAATAATTCTTCATACAGCGCACGGGTTTTGGGTGAGGGCGGGGCGTTGATCTCACGTTCAAGGGTTTCCACACAGCGCTGGTATTGACGAATGAGTCCCACCCGGTTTCCCATGGCCGCAATCACCCCAATCTAAGTTTTTATCGTTTGTGTGAAATTTTTTTTTAAACCGGGGTGGCGGGCGGTTTTAAAAACGGGTTTAATTTTTTCACAA
>CAYRHB010000016.1:25242-25592 GCA_964424035.1 uncultured Leptolinea sp. | reverse complement strand
AAATATTTTTATTAAATTTGTATGGTTTTTTGGTTTGGTGGGGGGTTTTTTTTAACTTTAATGGTTTTCACACATCGCTGGTTTTGACGAATGTGTACCACCCGGTTTTCCATGGCTGCAAAGACGCGCAAAGCAAGTTGATAAGCTTCTTCGAGCAGATTATCTTCATCCAGGGCTCGCTGGCAGTATTCCAAAGCCGGTTCAAATTTTCCCAATTCGAAGTAGATCTGGGCAGCGCTCATCAGAATGTTCAGGCAGTTTTGGCGAAGATACTCACGGGGATTTAGAGCCCATGTTTCCTCTATATCAGAAAGATAATTTCCCCTGTAGGTTTTAAGCGCTTCACGGTA
>CAYRHB010000016.1:0-25232 GCA_964424035.1 uncultured Leptolinea sp. | reverse complement strand
ACCGGGTTTTTTTGCCCATTTTTTAATTATAAAATTAAATTTATTTTCCCTGTATGTTTTTATCGCTTAAAGGTATTGTGATAGCTTTTCATGGGAGTCATTCGTTTGTGCCGCGAGGGCATTTTCTTTAAGGAATATTTCAACATCGTATTCATAATCCAACCGGTTATTGAAGCGGTAAATATCCTGGTCCAGCAGGATTGTGTTTTTACCAACGGCCCTGCGAAGGCGATAGATGGTGTTTTTAAACCGGAATCTGGCTTCATCCTGTGAAGCTTCCGGCCAGAATATCAGACTGATCTCTTCCTTTGTCATGCCTTCGGGATGCGCCAGAAGCATAAAGAAAAGATCACGCGCGGCTTGAGTTTGCCATTCGGAACTGGTGATCCGGTGGTCGTTAACCTGTACCTGCATACGTCCCAATGCCCGGATGTATAAAACAGGGGGCGCGAAGGGGACAATTTGATTGTTTTCACGGACAAAACGACGAAGCGAGGGAAGATTGTCGATAAAAATCTGGGAATTGCGCTTGATGAAGTTGATCTCATCCTGCAGATGTTCGATTTTCAAAGCATCCAATGTTTCCCTGAAACGCGAACCAAGAGCGATCAGAGAGAAGGGAGGGAATTCGCTGTTTGATGTTGCGCGGATCAGGAGCATATGCTCGATGATCTTATGGGGTTGACCGGCAGCGTTATAGGCCAGTATGGCGTACAGATTGGCCCGGTCATACTGGATTTTATGCCCTTCCTTTCCAAAAAAAGAACAGGCGCTCTCAAGCAGGGGGATAGCCTCCTGGAAGTTTTTATCCCAAATCTTCAAAGCGGCAAATTCCAGCGCGCACAAATGCCGTTCCATTTCCGAACCTTCGGGTTTGATCAGGCTCTCCGCCCTGCGGATCAACTCATATCCCGCTGCCGTATCTCCACGTAATCCAGCCAGTGCGGCTGACCGGGTGTTGACATAGACCTGAAGGAAATGTTCCTGAACCCGGTCGGCAATCACCGATGCAAGTTTATAAGCTTCCTGGGCTTGTTCATCCGCCTGAAGTTCCGTATACATATCCCCGATACCGGTCAAGATATAGGCTTCGATCCGTGTATAACCGCTGGATCGGGAAAACTCCAGAGCTTTTTTGAAAGACAGACAGGCTTGCTCATAATCTCCCATCATCTGCAGCAAGACCCCCAGATTGTTCAGCAGGATGGATTGGTTGATCTGATCTTCGGTCCGCTTCCAGTAGTCCAATGCACCCAGATAGGATTCTTTTGCGAGGTTGTACTGGCCGATATGCTCGTAAATGATCCCCATTTCCATCTGGATTTCTGCTTCGTTTCGGGGATCACCGACCGAACGGGTGACATCAAAAGCCCTCTTTAACCAGGTCAATGCTTCCTGCAATTTGCCCTGATGGTAGATGCATAGACCTATACACCGCAGGGCATCACCTTTGACGCGTTGCATTTCCGGGTCGTTATTTAACAGGGACATACAACGGTTGGCATCAGAAATAGCCGGATCAATATTTCCCATTAACCGGTGAAGATTGGCGCGCCAAACGAGTGTCTGCGCGAGTGATGTTGCACCACCACCCGTGTCCATCATGGCTATGGATTGGTCATAATAGGCCATTGCCTGGATCGTGTCACCGGTGGAGAACGCGATCTTGCCCCGCAGAGCGCTGATGACCGGATGCAGGGAGGCAACATCATTCGGGATCACATCAATCCACGCTGAAAGTGTTGAGATCCGTCCGGAATTCATAACTTCCGGCCCGGCTGTTTCGATCAAATTCAACAGGTCATCCAGTGAGTTCAAACGGCGGTAGATGGCAAACGCCCTGTCCCATTCACGGTGCTCGAGGTACAAACCAGCCAGTTGGCGTTCAATAGTATTGGCTGACATGGAATACTCATGGAAAACCCGGGATTGCAGGAATTCCAGGAACAGAGGATGGTAACGCAGCCAATCTCCCTGGTCGCCAACGGGGAGGGCGAAAAGATTGTTCTGTAGGATGGCGTCCATCCAATCCTGCCAGGGGGCATCCGGTAGGTTCAACGCAGTGCCCAGCACAAGGGCGCAATGTTGGGCATTGAATTCTTCAAGCAGGGATGACCAGAGAAGAAAAGACCGCAGTTCGGGTTTCAGCGCATTGATGATCTGAAGAAAATACTCCTCCATCCCAAATCCAGTGAGCCGTTCCAGCCGGGTGCGGGCTGTCACCATACTCTCTGATACCTGGCTGGTCAGGATGATGCCTGTGATCCACCCTTCCGTCCGGTTTTGTATGCCACGGGCGGTCTCGAGATCGATAATTTGTTTCTGGTTTTGTTCATACAATTTCTGGATCTCATCAGCCTGGAATGCCAGTTCCTCAAAATTGAAACCGGCAACATCGGAGTGGGCTGCCAGATTAGCCAGTACCGGGATTGACAACAGAGACCGGGAAGTCATGATGATATGGATATTTTCTTCCGCATCCTGCAAGAACCGGGAAATGAAATTCCTGACCGGCAGGCTTTCATTCACAAGGTGAAAATCATCCAGGATGAAGATAAAATGCTCGGTTACATTGTCATACAGATCATTGATGACGATATTTGCCAGATAATCTATATCCAATTTGCCCTGTTCTCCGGCTAGAACTGCCAGGGACCGCTCTCCAAATGACGGGAAGCGCTGCCGGATGGCCTCGATGAAATATGCAATGAACCGCTGCGGGTCGAAATCAAGATTATCAATGGTATACCAGCAAACCGGTAATGTCGCATGACTGACGAAATCAACCATCAGGGATGTTTTCCCGTAACCGGCAGGGGCAGAAACCAGTACGAGGCGCTTGTCAATTAATTCATTCAACAATTCGATCAGACGCGGACGCGCAACCAGTTCTCCCCGCCGCCGGGGTGGCGTGATCCTGGTTCGGATGACCGAATAGCTGTATGGCATGAGGTCTAATAGTTCCGAATATGATTATATCCAAATCAACTTCGAATTTAGCCCCCGATTATTAACAGCTCTGATAGGTTTTTAAGGTCGCAGCCTGTTATCAATGCAAACCTGTGTAGATCCTACCTGCGGTTATTCTCTGTGTGATTGGGAGGCGGGCATCCAGAAGACCATCAACACGGATGCCAGCAAGGCCAATGAACCTCCAAAGTAGAAGGGCGCGGAGGGCCCGAATCCACTCCAGCTTCCGGCTCCCTGCCACAGCAGCCCGGCAATCAATGAGGAGGGAAATGCCAGCAAACCAATCACCGCGTTGTATGTGCCATACGCTGTTCCCCGTAGATCTTCAGGGACCAGATCTGCCACAAGGGCATTTGCCGTGCCATAAGCCATTCCATAATAAAGACCATAGACCACATACAATACCCATACCTGCCAGGCTTGTTGTGCCAGGCCAAATCCAAAGTAGATGGCTGCGTAGACGAGCCAACCACCTACGATCAACCGCCGCCGGCCGATCCTGTCGGAAAGCGAACCCGCGGGGGTGGATACCAGTGTGTAAACGAGATTAAAAACCACGAGCATCATCAAAATACCGGAAACCGGGATGCCCAGATTTTGGGCACGCAAAACCAGGAAGGCATCTGATGAATTTCCCAGGGTAAAGATGCTGACAATGATAAGAAAGAAGATAAAGGGTTTACCCATACTCCTGAGGGAGAATTTAGGCAGATCCCTCTTTTTGTTGACGGTCACATCCTGCGCGCCAATTGCCAGTGAAAGCACACCCAGAAAAGCCGGTGCCAGACTGAGCAGGACGATCGTTTGAAATGTGGATTTCGTCAGGTCGAGATTGCTTGCCTGAGCCAGCCAAACAATGATGGCGGCAATGATCAACCCGATCATTGCCCCGGCTGTGTCCATTGCGCGGTGGAATCCGAAAGCCAGCCCACGGGTTTCCCTGGTAACCGAATCGGCTACAAGCGCATCGCGGGGAGCGGTGCGGATACCCTTGCCAATCCGGTCTGTCCAACGCACACCGGCTATCAATTCCCAGCTGCTGGCGAAATAAAAGAATGGTTTGGATAATGCCGAAAGTCCGTATCCGGCAACCGCCAGCCACTTGCGGCCGCCCAGTCTGTCAGAAAGCCAGCCGGAGAAAAGTTTTAACAAACTGGCTGTGGCTTCGGCAATACCTTCGATCAATCCGATAATACTGGTTTGAACCCCCAGCACATTGGCGAGAAAAAGCGGAATGATATTGATCACCATTTCACTGGATATATCCATAAACAGGCTGGTAAATCCCACCGCCCACACATTACGCGGTAAATCTTTAATTGTCGGGCGCTTATTTTGGATTTCTGTGGTCGTTTCTGACATGGATGCCTCTGATGTAAATGCTTTTTTACTTGCGAATGAGAGGTTACTTAATCTTCACCGGAGTTTTCTATTTTGCCTTCATAATCTTTCAGGCTGCCTGGATCAAACCTCATTCTACTGGCGTGATCCGGTTCTTCATGCGAGAACACTTCAGTGGCGAAATTCTGGAAGGTTTCACGGCATTTTTCCAGCCACTCAATGGCTTGATTTGCCTGTTCGCCGCCAATAAAATCACGATCACGGACTTTAACAAACCACGCTTCCAGCTTGTTCAAGTCGACTTCATTCTCTTCAAATTCCGCAAAACTGAAATTTTTCCGGTCAATTTCCTTCTGTATCCCGACCAGGAAGCGGGCACATTGTTCCTTGATCTCAGCGTAGTCCTCTGCGCGATCCTGACGGATACGTTCGAGGATTTCTGATTCCGTTTCTGCATCGAACGCACTGGATAGAAAAGCCCTGCTTGTTCCTCCCTGATTGGCAACATAGGCTTTCATTTCCTCGATCAGGGCTCTCGCTGGTTCTGAATCGGGAAGCAGCCATAGCCCGTTATCCAACCCGAGGGCGCCGGCAGAACGCATGCGCCGCCAGACGGTCACACGCGGACTGGACGGGATTCCAGGAAGCTGTGGGCAAAACAACAGCCATTTATGATTCATATATAAAACCTGTTATGGTATGTAACACTTGTTGCATTATACATTTTTGTGTTAAATATTGCAACAAGTGTTACATTGACGGATAGTTGATTTTTTATTTCGTTCGCTTTTAATCCGATGTAAATTCTTTGTAATATATTTCATCGGTTAAATATTAACCGGTAAAATAAATCCATGGAAAATAAAGAGCAATTGGGAAAAATCCTTTTTCACATTGCCCGGTTGCACGCCACCCGGGCAGATCAGTTCATGGATAAGATAGACCTGTATCGAGGCCAGGGGATGTTGATCAAATTTCTCTCCCGGCATGACGGCCTCACTCACTCGGAGATTGCCGAGAAACTGGCGATCTCGCCTGCAGCTGCCACCAAGGTGATCAAGCGACTGGAAGAGCAGGATTACCTTCAGCGCAGACCGGATCCGAGAGATGAACGTATTTCACGTGTCTTCATCCTACCAGCCGGGGTGCAGGTTGCGGAAGAAATTGAGAATATCTTTATGGATTTGGACAAAAACACATTCCAGGGATTTTCTGACGAGGAATTACAACAGCTTCATGGATTTTTAAAAAGGATGCAGGAAAATTTATTGAAGAATTTTCCGGACCCGATACCGGATCGAAAACGTCCACCGCATTTTCATAGACATTTTTAACAAACCGGATCCGGTATGAGGAATATGATAAACAGCCCGGGATATTAATTGAACCGGGATAACTGGACGGCTCAGGAGGCAGTCATTGATAGGTAAACTTGCGGCTTATATAGGCCAATACAAGAAATACATTGTGATCATCCCGTTTGTGGTGCTCATCGATGTTTTGTGTGAATTAAGCATGCCGCTGCTTATGTCGCGCATTGTTGATATCGGCATCCCGGGAAAAGATATTGGTTTTATCACCAATATAGGAATCATCATGGTTACCCTGGCGCTGGTTGCCATAAGCGGTGGGATTATTAATATGTGGTTGACATCACGCGGCAGCATGGGTTTCGGTGCCAATCTGCGTGATGCTCTCTTCGAGAAACTGCAGAGTTTTTCATTTAAAAATATTGACCAGTTCTCAACAGCATCACTGGTGACACGTTTGACGAACGATGTGAACAATCTGCAACAGACATTCATGATGACGCTGCGTATCTTGTTACGCGCCCCGATGATGTTGATCGTATCTTTCTTTCTGGCATACAGTATCAATTCTGAGCTATCGATCGTTCTGGCGGTAGCCATACCCATCTTGATATTATTTGTAGTTCTTATCCTCAAAACCGCTGTAGGCCGGTTTGGTGTGATGCAGGAAAAGATTGATGCCATCAATCGGGTGATCCAGGAAAATTTGATCGGCATCCGTGTGGTTAAAGCGTTTGTCCGCTCGGATATCGAGATCAACAAGTTTCATAAAGACAATAACGATTTCACAGAAAGTGCCATCCGGGCCATCAATATTGCCATTCTGAGCATGCCGGTTATGATGTTTGTGCTGAATGGCGCCACTATTGCCGTATTATGGTTGGGTGGCGGTATGGTCGTGGATGGCCGGTTGGGTACCGGTGAATTGATCAGTTTTACCAGCTATATCATGCAGATCATGATGAGTGTGATGATGATCTCAATGGTAATGATCATGGGCGCCCGGGCTGAAGCCAGTGCCAAACGCGTGGTTGAAGTTCTGGATACTGAAGCCGATATCACCGAGAAGCCAATTGTTGAAGTTGACGGACGTTCACCGCACCTGCCACGGGTTACAGCAGGCAAGGTTGAATTTCGCAACGTTTCCTTTAAATATAACCAAAACGATACCGGCGGTAATATCCTTTGTGATGTCAATTTCACCGCGAATCCCGGCGACGTTATCGGTATTGTGGGTGGCACCGGTTCCGGTAAATCCACGATGGTCAGCCTGATTCCCCGTTTGTATGACGCGACGGGAGGGCAGGTGCTGGTAGATGGTGTGGATGTTCGCGACTTCCCGCTGGAATCACTGCGTGAAGCGATTGGCGTCGTGCTGCAAAAGAACATTCTATTTACCGGCACGATCAGGGAAAATCTCCTCTGGGGAAACCGGGACGCCACCGAAATGGAAGTTGAACATGCTGCCCGTGCGGCACAGATCCACGATTTCATCGTTTCACAGCCTGAAGGGTACGACACAATGCTTGGTCAGGGGGGGGTAAATGTTTCAGGCGGGCAAAAGCAGCGTCTGTGCATCGCACGCGCCATGCTGAAAAAGCCAAAAATTCTCATTCTGGATGACAGTACGAGCGCGGTTGATTCGGCGACAGAAGCGCGGATTCGTGAAGCCTTCTATCAGGACCTATCCAATACCACGGTGTTCATCATCGCCCAACGCATCAGCTCGGTGCGCGGTGCGGACAGAATCCTTGTGCTCGATGACGGTCAGATCGTGGGTTCGGGAAGCCACAAGGATCTTTTACAGAACAATAACGTTTACCAGGAAATTCTCGCTTCACAGCGCGAGGGAGTGATGTCAAATGCATGAAACCAGACGGGAAACCCCCCGCAATTCAATGCCCGGTCCGCGAGGCGGTGGAGGTCCCGGCGCGATGCTGAGAACTATCGAAAAACCCCGGAATGCCGGTAAAACGATCCGGCGCCTGCTCGGATACTTGAAAGGCCGGATCTTCGGTCTGATTCTGGTGGTTGTCTTAATGTTTGTCGGTTCGGCCGGAATGTTGATCGGTAGCTACTATATCAAACCGATCATTAACGACTATATCCTGCCCGGCGACCTTCCGGGATTAGCCCGGTCGCTGGTCATGCTGGCCGGTATATTTCTGGCTTCCGTGGTGGCAACCTATTTCCAGAACCGCACCATGATGCAGATCGCTCAGAAGACGATCAACACCATGCGCCGGGAATTGTTCACCAAATTACAAAGCCTGCCGCTTGATTATTTCGACTCCCGGTCCCACGGCGAGTTAATGAGCCGCTTCACCAATGATATTGACAATATCCAGATGACCCTGGAACAGAGTCTCGTCCAGCTTATTTCGAGCATGGTCACATTTATCGGATCAGTGGTGATGATGATCGTTCTTAGTCCAACACTGTTCCTGATCACCGTTTTGCTGATTGCTTTGATCATTTTCATCACCCAGAATCTGGCGCGCCGCAGCAGCAAGAATTTTGTCGCGCAACAGAAGAATCTGGGATATTTGAATGGATATATTGAGGAAATGGTCGACGGGCTCAAGGTGGTCAAGGTTTTCACCTATGAAAAAGAGGCCATCGAGGAATTCCGCAAGCGGAATGAGGAATACCGGAAAGCGGCAACTAATGCCAATTTCTATGCCGGGATTGTGATGCCCATCGTGGGGAACCTGAACAATATTGCCTATGCGGCGGTCGCATTGTTCGGCGGTATTTTGACCGTCATGGGCCGGTTTGACATTGGCTCGTTGGCGGCGTTCCTGCAATATTCCCGCCAGGTGGGTATGCCCATCCAGATGATGACCAATCAGCTTAACACCATCCTTTCCGGTCTGGCCGGCGCCGAGCGGGTGTTCGAAGTGATGGACCAGCAGCCGGAAGTGGATGATGGTCTGGTCACACTGGTCGGGATGGTCCGTCAGGAAAACGGCACCCTGATTCCCACTGATAACGGCGCGCATCCAACTCATTGGAGTTGGAAAATGCCTTCCACCGATGGGAAGGTCGAGTATATTGAGCTAAAAGGCGATGTCCGGTTCCATGATGTGGACTTCTGTTATATTCCGGAGAAGCCGGTGTTGAAAGATGTTTCACTATTCGCCAAACCCGGTCAGAAGATTGCATTCGTTGGCTCGACCGGAGCGGGCAAGACCACCATCACAAACCTGGTCAACCGTTTTTATGACATCGCAGAAGGGCAGATCACCTTTGACGGGATCGATATTAAAAAGATCCGTAAGGAGGATCTGCGGGAATCACTGGGCATGGTGCTGCAGGATACCCATCTGTTCAGCGGCACGGTGATGGAGAATATCCGCTACGGACGGCTGGACGCCACGGATGAAGAATGTATCCGGGCGGCTAAATTGACCAGTGCGCATTCATTCATCAAGCACTTACCGGAAGGATACAATACGTATCTAACCGGCGATGGCGCCAATCTGTCACAGGGACAGCGCCAGTTGCTGGCCATCGCCCGCGCGGCTGTGGCTGACCCCCCGGTAATGATCCTGGATGAAGCCACCAGTTCCATTGATACCCGTACCGAGCGGTTAATTGAAAAAGGTATGGATGCATTAATGAAGGATCGGACTGTGTTTGTCATCGCGCACCGGCTTTCCACTGTGCGTAATTCCAATGCCATAATTGTGCTCGAAAACGGTGAGATCATTGAGCGCGGTGATCATGATGAGCTGTTGGAACAAAAAGGACGGTATTACCAGTTGTATACCGGCCAGTACCAACTGACATAATAGCTGCCCGAGCTTGTCGAGGGCTGGATCGTGGCTTCGACAAGCTCACCCACCGGGGGTTCGACAGGCTCACCCACCGGGTCCGCCGCCCGAGCCTGCGATAGTGCCGCATCATGTATTTCGATGCAGGTATCGAGGGTCCGCTGCCCGAGCTTGCGATAGTGCCGCATCATGTATTTCGATGCAGGTATCGAGGGTCCGCCGCCCGAGCCTGTCGAGGGCAGGGATGTAGCTTTGACCCGCTCACCCACCGGGGTTCGACAGGCTCACCCACCGGTTCGTTGCCCGAGCTTGTCGAGGGCTGAGAACTGGATTTTCGGGAAGGTCTCTGAAAATTTTCTCAAGATCCGTTTTCTTATGACTTCACCCCGGTGATGCTCACCCCGACAATATTTCCGTGGACCTGTGCGTTACGCATGGCGGTTTTCTTCACCATCTCTTTCAATTCAGACGGGATGTAACCGGCATCGATTGACGAAAAGAGATACGGCCGAATGTACTCCGGTTTGGTTCCCAGCCACAGAAACCAACGCATAATGGCGGATATATCACGCCGCAGATCGGAGATGAAATAACGCCCTCCCGGCTTGATGACCCGCACCATCTCGTCAAACGTGCCCAGAGGATCAACCCATTCATGCATGGAGCCGTTGGTGAATACTGCGTCGAACGTATTATCTTCGAAAGGCAATTTATTTCCTTCGCCGCCCCGGTAATCGGTGCGCTCGGAAAAACCGTACTCGGCGGCATTGCGCCGTGCAAGGACCGTCATATCCGGACTGATATCCAGGCCGGTGAGCCGGGTTCCCTGTGTCTTTTTCAACCATTCCAGTCCCAGGTATCCGGGACCATGTCCGATCTCAAGCGCGTGGCCTGAAGTGATACCACTGGCGATTACATCTTTCGTTTCAATGTAACCTTTATCGCGCAGATTGCGCTGCATCTGGTCATAGGTGGTGACATTCACCTCACCCTGAATGCCGCAATCAGTTTCCGGTACTCTTTCTTTTACCATTTCCTTTTCTCCTTATACTAGATAGAATATACAAACTTGTATATTACTGTAAAAAAATTACCTGTCCATGCTGGCTAATACTTCACGTGTCCATTCAACCTCCGATTGCAGGTGAAAACGGGAATGGCTGAAAATGGCACGTGCCTGTGGAGGGACTTGCGGATTCTGCATTTGTTCCGCTTCATGACCGGTCAGGTGTCCTAAGGTATCTTCCAGTTTGGAAAGACGGGTTTGAAGGTAATTCTTGATCTCCTGATGTGTGAGCCGGTCCATGAAGAACAGACAGATATCGATCTCGTAGTATTCCTGTTCCACGCGCTGCCAGCTATCACGCAGCAGGCGTTTGAATTCCTCTTCCCCAGCCTGTGTAATTTGATACACACTGCGCGAGGGGCGATTGCCGGTTTGTTCGGTGGCTACCTTCTCCACAAATTTCTCTTCCGCCAGTTTATCCAACGCGAAATAGATGGAGCCGAAGGCAATGGATGTCCAATCACCCATATGATCTTCGATGATGTGTTTTATTTCATAGCCATAAAGTGGACGCTGGTGGAGAAGACCGAGTAAAACCAATCTGACAGTCATATTTACCTCAATATTGTATATTCTAGCTTGAATAATCTGCTGTGTCAAGAGGATGCGACGATTATTATTAAGGTTGTTCCGATAGAGAAGATATCCTGTCGTTCAACTCTTTTGTCGTATTTTTTGTATAAAAATTCCGGCGGGAGGCTATTCGATCAACGGTCTGGCAAAGTACTTCTGCCTGCCCATTTTCTTGATGGCGCCATTCTGTAAAAACCTCCCGGCCAACCGGTAGATAATTGGTGAGAATAAAGGGCGGGATACTGATTTGATCCGCTCTTCCGGAACGGCCTCTCCGCGGCAGATCATTTCTGCGGTCAGGTCCAGGATGGAGCGGATGCTTCGATACGTTCCACCGGTTTCTTCCAATTTTTTTCCATCGATCAGTGTTCCAGGTGCCACAGGAATACCCCCCAACCAGGCAAACCCTGCCTCACAGGTAAAAGCTTTGCAATGGGCTATGGCGCTTTCATGTGCCTCCGGTTCAGGGAAGCCGCTGTTACTGATCACCAAAAGTTTCCGGTTCCCTGTGGCCAATAGTTCACGATTTTCTGTCAACCATTCAAAGAACTCGAGGACCAGTCCGGGGACGGAGTTTTCATAGACCGGGAAGGACAGTACCAGCACGTCTGTATTTTTGATCCTGGATAGTAATTCGTCCGGAGATGACATCTCTTTTCGAAGTAATACACTATTCACCTGGCAGGATCGTTCGTTCAATTTTTTTTGCAGGTAGTCTGACAATGATTCTGAGTTGCCCTTTTTCCCTCTGGGGCTTCCATTCACGATCAAAACATTGTTATTCATGAGATATTTTTCCCTTTACCCGGGAGTAGCTTGAGGGCTGTTTCCAGGTCCAACCTGTTCCGGATGGTCGTCACACTTGTATGGTCACAGGCAGCCGTAAGATTGCAGGTCTCGACGAAGGTTTCAAACAATGCGGCTCCGTCACCATCGTATGGATCCAGTATCCCAATCCATACCTGGTCGGGGTATGAATCATAGCGGGGTTTCATCACCGTCCGCTTGTGTTTTACGGTTTGGAATGGAAGAAATAACGGCTCTGTCCGATCGATAAAATCTTTTGTCAGGGCATTACAACATCCGAAGCGGACAGGGGTGATGATCACTGCGACATCGCTGTTCATAAACGAGCGCAGGTTTTCATTTTGTCCGTCTTTAATTCCGCATAATCCGGGGTGCACCGTCTGGCAGGCATCGCACCCGATACAATGCCTGACCCTGTTTTCAGCCAGGTTGATCCAGGTGGCATCCATCAGGGTGGATCGGAACCGGCTTAATGTTTCTTCTGTGAGCGGGCTGTTTTCATGGCAGCCGTTGATTACTGTAAATTTCATTCAGGGCCTTCTTTCATCCCATCCATGAATGGATGGAAAGATTATGATGTTATTGGATGCCAGGGTATTTTTGTTCCCCGTTCCCATACATTATACGGGAACGGGGAACCGGGGTTGCTCTTATGACGAAATATGAAAGGATTGAAGGTCCCGGAACAGGGGATGGAGGATCCGCTGCAGGGAATTGATCCCAGGTTGAAATAGTGGTTGTATCTGGAGTGGACAATTTCCAGTGCAGCTAAGGATTGAATAATCTTTTATTATTGATTTTTCGGTTCCACACCTTCCGCCAGCTCCCAGCGGACAAAACGGCGGATGATGATGTTTTCTCCTGTCGCGACGGCCGCCTGCGCCAGCAATTGCTCCACCGTGATGGTTTCATCCCGAATGGATGCCTGCCGTAAAAGGACATTCTTATCAAGAAATTTGTGTATTGCGCCTTCACAAATCCGTGGAAATAGCGTTTCAGACTTGCCTTCATCCCGCACCCTCGAGATGACTTTCTCCTTTTCCTGTTCCAGAATTTCTGCCGGCACATTACCATCTGCCACCCAGCGTGGCGATTCCGCGGCGATATGCAAGGCCAATTCGTGGACGAATGTGCGGAAGATCACCGAACGCGCGGCAAAATCTGTTTCGCAGTTGACTTCAAGCATTACTCCGACCCGCCCGTCGTTATGCGTGTAGACCTCTATTGTTCCGGCGGGTGTCTCTTTCATGGAATTTTTCACAGCCTTGCAGGTCATTATTTCCTGTAATTCAGCCAGTGCCGGTTTTATCATATAGTCGTTATTCTCCAGCACCTGGCGGCATTCGAGGATCCCCGCGCCGGTCGCCTCGCGGAGTTGTTTGATGTATTCAATTGTGGTGGTCATGCTTTATCTCCCCGTGACAGCTTTAGTACGTCACGTGATGTTCTTCAATTCCTGTCTGAGCCGGTTGATCCATTCGAGTTCCTGCTCAAAACGTTGCTTTAACCGCACTTCGATCCTGTCCCAGATAAATATTTCACGCTGGGTACGGCCCGGGCGGAAATATGGACGCGCCATTCTTTCATTGCGCATACGTGTCTGTATCCTAATATCTTCTGCGTACCTCGCCAGGAGGGAGTCAAGTTCATCCCCATGCAACTGGTCCGCCCAGGCTAGCTGGATGAGAAAGGGATCCCGCATTTCCGGCAGGTCGGGTGCCGACCGCACCCACGCACTCAACAGATCACGCCCGGCAGGCGTGATACTGTATACCTTGCGTGGAGGCAGGTTTTCCTGGAAGAAGGTTTCCACGGTGACCAATCCACGTTCGTGCAGGCTGACCAGACTGTTGTAGATCTGATTGTTGTTGCCAGACCAGTAGAACAGATCAGAATCAGCAATGATCTTTTTCAGGTCATACCCGGAGAGCGGCTGCGAATCCAAAAGCCCCAGAATTGCGTACTGAATGTCCATAGGTTAACAATAACATAGGTTCTTGTGTGTTGTCAAGACGATGTTGTGAGTCCGCTGCCCGAGCCTGTCGAGGGCTGGGATGTGGCTTCGATCCGCTCAGCTACCGGGGCTTCGACAGGCTCACCCACCGGGGTTTCGTTGCCCGAGCTTGTCGAGAGCAAAAAACCAATCTAAAATATTCCCATGCCGTATGTATATATCCTGGAATGTTCAGACGGAACCTATTACACAGGCAGTACCTGGGATATTGAAGAACGATTGCATCAACATCAAACTGGCGTGGGAGCCACTCATACTCGAAAGAGACTTCCTGTAAAGCTAGTCTTTTCTGAAGAATATGATCGGGTTGATGAAGCATACGCCCGTGAGAAACAGATTCAGGGTTGGAGCCACCGAAAAAAGAAAGCCCTAATAGAGGGAAATTTTGGAGATTTGGTTTTATTTTCAAAAAGCCTTGCGCAAAATACGTAACGGAAAAGACGACTGGATTAATGCAGAAGAAGTATTTCCGAGGATGTCGGGGATTTGACAGGCTCAACCACCGGGGGTTCGACAAGCTCACCCACCGGGTTTCGACAAGCTCACCCACCGGGTTTCGACAAGCTCAACCACCGGGGGTTCGACAAGCTCACCCACCGGGTTTCGACAAGCTCAACCACCGGGGGTTCGACAGGCTCACCCACCGGGGTTCGACAGGCTCACCCACCGGGGTTCGACAGGCTCACCCACCGGGGGTTCGACAGGCTCACCCACCGGGTTTCGACAAGCTCACACATCGGGTTTCGACAAGCTCACCCACCGGACAGGCTGCCACTATCAATGAAACCCGGCAGGACGAAAAAGCCGCGGGTGGCATCCTCCCGCGGCTTTAAGATTCTTGACTTATTGACTACTTCGCTTCTTCTTTTAATAACGGGAGGATATTCTCTTCGAACGAGGCATCATCCATCCCGTAGACATCTTTATAGAACTCCTTCGCGGCAACGGTCACATCCCAATCCTTGAACAGATCGGGATGCAGGGTGGCAGCCACCCATTGCAGTCCAAGTGCCCAGCGTGTATCCGGTTGGTCCCAGCTGTATACATCGGTGGCGAATCCGTACACCCGGTCATTCTTCACGGCTTTCAATTCCTTCCATTGCGTGTCTGCTTTCAGACCGCCCACAACCTCGTCCAACGGATTGAAATAGGCGACCACAAAGATCACATCCGGGTCCCAGGCGGCTACCTGTTCAAAGTTTACCTTGGTCCACCCTTTGGATGGATTGGCGTCCTCCCATACCGGAATGCCGCCGCCGTTTTTGATGAGAATGGTTTGCATCCAGCCCAAAGGCGGGACGTTGAATGACACCGCGCCGTCCTTGTCGGAGTAGTACAAAACCAGCGTCCGGGGTTTATCCTCTTCCTTCAGTGTCGAGAGGGTTTTGGTGACCGAATCCAGTTTTCCCTGGTAGTAGCCCAAAACCTCCTCAGCCCGCTTCGGATTTTGGAATATCTGACCCAGGGTTTTCATGTCGCGGTCATACTGTTCGGGTGTCTCGAAATCCATATACACCACAGGGATCTTCAACTCTTCCAACGGATCGCCCAGGGTGGATTTATTGCTGCTTTTCAGGATTACACAATCCGGCTGGGCGGCGGCAATCTGTTCGGGGCCGGCATTGTTTTCGAGCAATATTTTGTCCTTGAATGCCGGATCAACGATGGGAATGAAGTTTCCGCTACCCTGGGCTGTGGAACCGATCGCGACAATATTCTTGCCCGCTTCAGGGAAGGCATAGATGGCGTCAGCCACCATGAACAGGGCTTTTCCGGCAAGCACAATACGCTGCGGCGTTCCGGGCAGGGTGACTTCGCGGCCCAACGCGTCAGTAACAATGATGCCGGTTGATGACACGTCTGCCGGGGCTGCCGGTATGAACGCGCTGCCGGCCAGGAATACGACAAGCATGGTAATGGAAATCAGTTTCGACCGCATAGGTTTGCTCCTTGGTGGGATAGTTTTACGAATGAGAATTAAACTTCCAGTGAAATTACTATATTCAATATTTGATTACTCAATAAATGAGTATATACAGACTTGCCGGAATATGCAAGCGACCAATTCCCCCTGACCGTCATTTATGCTGAAATCGCGACTTTAATGGTGTTTCGGAAATCCTTCCGGGATTGTATCACCGGGGATTCAATACCTGCACGGAAAAGAACGCCGTGCGGCACTGGCGCAAGCTCACCCGCCGGGGGTTCGACAAGCTCAGCCACCGGGGGTTCGACAAGCTCACCCTCCGACCCGCTTCCCGAGCCTGTCGAGGGCTGGATCAACCGTTCAAAAACTCGACCATCATCGGGTTCAATACATCCGCATGTTCGTAATGCGGAACATGCCCGGTATCATCGATCACCCACCATTCAGCGCGGGGCAGCATTTTGAGGATTTCCTCTCCGCAGGCCAGTGGAACAGTCTGGTCGTGTTCACCCCATACCAGTAGAACAGGTATGTCCAATTTCCCCAGTTGTTCATACACCGCACGCTCATTCCAGAGAATACCGCTGCGGAATGTGGAAAGAACTGCGCGTTTAAATCCGGCGATCTCCATCTGCGGCAGGTAGTCAGACACATACTGAGGGAAACGGTCCGGGTAAAGCAGATCTTCCGCCATTCCTGAGGGCAATGTACGGCTGCCGGTCAGGTGCATGATCAGCTCGCCCAGAACAGGAACCAGCAACAATGATTTTGGGAATTCCGGTGGAGGCATCACCCCGGCAGGATCGAGCAATACCAGCCGGTCAACCAATTCCGGGTGTCGCACGGCAAAAATACTGGCGACAATCCCGCCCATGGACGAACCCACCAGGCTTACCGGAGTGTTGATATCCAGCGAGTGAATCAAGTCAATGATCTGGCGGTCAAACAGGTCAGGGCTATAATCCAGATCCGGCCTGTCAGACCAGCCGCGCCCGAAATGGTCAAAGCGCAGCACGCGCAAGCCGGCATCCGCCAGTGGTTTGAAATTGTGATCCCACAGGTAGTGCGGGACGGAAAACCCATTAATAAAAATGACGGGGCGGCCATTCGCGGGACCGGCCAGTTCATACCAGGTAAACCCGTCCGGCAGTTTGATAAATGTGCCGGGAATGGACTGGCGAAGAGAATCATCCATTAAACGGATTTCTCCATTCAGCGCAAAGCGGCGATGGGACATATGCGTTACCTCGATTGTATTGAGTATTTAATGTAATTTTACTGTGCGGCCGGGTTTCGGAACAGGAATAGAAAAAGGGTGATACACGACACTCCCAGTAGAACCCGGACCAGGCCGGCTTTGCGGACATCGGGATGAAGAAGATAATACTCCCTGTGATAAGCCCGGAAACTGATCCCATGTGTGGGGCAAATCCCGGTCAGGATTTCGAACAATCCATTCATGATAGCTATGCTGTTCCCTGTGAAGCAAAACAGCATAAAGGGTTTCATCCAATCCATGGTGTTTTGGATAAAAAACACGCTGATAACCGGTGAAGTAAGGATATTGCTGAAGGTAAAAATTTCAAATATTCTGACGATATTCCGTTTTTCAGGATGCAAATCAAGGAATTCCCGACGGTTCTGAGCAGAAATTCTCTGGAAGAAGAACCAGGTCGGAGTATAAATACTGATCAACCCTGGTATGAAACCAGACAGAGCGACCAGAACCTGCAACCGGTTGATATCTTTTAAGGACATGGATTTTTGGATTATTAACGGGTAAAAAACCAGACGGCACCGGCAAAAATAGTCACCAAACCCGCGAGTGACAGAAGTAGAATCACGTCCTGGTCGGGCGCGGCTTTGATGGTGGGTGGTTCCTTGATGGCAGCTTTTAGGTTGCCGGTTTGGATGCCGGGTACAACCCGCAGATAGATCTGCTCCATGGGGAAGATACTCCCGGTCGGGGTTGAGACAGAATACCGCCGTATGTTATTCGCAGCCGGGTTTTCTTTCCATACACCGTTTCTTGAACGCCGGATGGTTTCCCCCAGATATGCGCCCCATACCTGGATGGTGCGGGATGGAAAAACTTTTTCATAGCCGGGCGAGGAGTTCAGGATATGCGCCCGTTCCAATAGCTTGAAAAAAGTAGGAAGCGAACCCTCTGTAAAATCCAGAATCACGCCATAATCATCAGATGCGATTTGAATTGCCTGTGCTGCCAGTCGTTCAAACCGGCATTCAAAATCCCGATCATCAAAGAACATATTATCCCCGTTTGCTCATACGGATAGTGTGATCGGGATTTTAACATCAAAGCATGATCCTTTACCCGGCGATTACCTTAAAACAAAATCTCCATTCCGGATTGTGAAAATCATTCGTACAACACAACCCGGTTGCGTCCGGCATTCTTGGCCTGGTACATGGCTGTGTCGGCATTGTGGAACAACGCATCCAGCAGTTTCATTTCCGGTTTCATGGAAGCCACGCCAAAGCTGGCAGTCAGGGAGACATTCCTATTCCTGCCTTCCGTCAGGCAATGCAAATTTTCGATCGCAATCCGCATTCTTTCTGCCACAACAACGGCTTCTTCCAGCAGCGTATTCGGCAGAAGAATGCCAAATTCTTCTCCACCCAGCCGGGCAGGGAAATCAACCTCGCGACATTGATCTTTTATCGTTTTGGCAATACAGTGCAAAGCCAGATCACCGGTGTCGTGACCGTAAGTGTCGTTGATGATCTTGAATTTATCGATATCCAGCATTATCAGCGAAAGGGGTGTGCCATAGCGGCGTGAACGGCTGATTTCTTCATTCCCACGAAGAAAGAAGGATCGCCGGTTGGGAATGCCGGTCAATTCATCCGACATGGCCAGCGTTTCCAGTTGTTCGTTCAATTGCCTGACCTTTTCTTCCGCATGCATCTTTGCGACAATGGTCCAGACCAGGTTTGCCAGATATTCTACCAGTTCAACATCCCGTTCATCGTAATCCGCTTCCTTGTTTCCGATCCCAAGAATGGACACGATCTGTTCATTTTCAAAGGTTGGTACCACAAGTTCGCGAACCAGACGGGCGTGTCCATCAGGCATGCCTTTTTTGTGAGGAAGTGATGCGTAATCATTATGGATGACCGTCTTCCGTTCGCGGATGCAATCCACCCATACACCGGCCTGATCCATGGGGTAATGCATTCCACTACCTTCTGCTTTGCAAAATACCTTTTCAGTTCTGGTTGACCAACCCTGAAGTGAAAGCGTTTTACTTTCTTCTTCATAGAGATGGAAGAAACCGATTTGACTTCCCGTGAGTGATTCGATCTCGTCCAAAGCTTTTTTCATCACTTGAAGAGGGGTATGGGAGAGTGAATAATCCCAGAGCAAAAGACGCAGATGGAGGATATCATCTGTACGCTTGCGCTCAGAAATATCACGTACAACTGCCAGCATACAGTCTTCTTCGCCGATTTTGATATATTCACCGGAAAGTTCTGCTAGGATTACCCGGCCGGTACGGGTTTTTACATCGAAATGCATATTTCGAATAATGGAATTATTTTGCATCTCTTCCAATAGACGGGTACGCTCGTCCGGATTCTTCCAAATACCAAGAGAGATGGTTGACTTACCGAGCGCTTCTTCACGGGAATAACCGATGGACTTCTGGAAAGCGTCATTCACTTCAATGATCCGGCCGTCTTTGATGCGGGTGATCATTACGGCATCCGGACTGGACCGGAATGCCCGGGAGTATTTTTCTTCGCTTTCCTGCAGGGCGCGTTCTGTTTTTTTTCGCTCTTCAATATCCATTTCCAGGTCGATATATAAGCGCCGGTTGACCAGCATAAAAAGCGAAATGGTTAACACAATATATAACATCTGAAAGACCAGATAGATCAGGGCTTCATAATTGGCAGAATTTGCCGGTTCAATACCGGGTGAGATTGCCAGGTTTAGAACGATGCGTGCGATGGCTGTTATACCAAACAGGCTGGTAACAAACACCAGATTACGCGTGATCTTCCGCTCTTCTTTATTTAATTGTTTGAAATAGAACCAAAGGAATTGAAAACTGAATAAAACCAGAATAGTAGAGAAAAGGATATTACGGATTCTAAGGTCCCGCTCTATGTATATATAAAAGATCTGTAATACCAGGTAGGCTGCGATCAGGATTAATAAATACCGTGGGATGCCTTTATTCAGCATGAATCGTTCGACACCGATGTACAAAAAGTAAACTCCCATGACCATGGACAGAGAACCAAGAAGCATGGAATCATAATCGGGCAGGATATCTCGACCGGATTGTAAAATGATCCCGAACAGGTTGGAAATAAAACAGGTCATCCACCAACCCAGGCCATGATAACGCGATCCGTTGTCCCGCCATAATCTGTACAGGAGAATGGCACAGACCAGGTTGCCAAACATATAACCGATCAAAACAGTTGTCAGATCAACAGCCACCATAAATAAACCTGGATACCCGTAGGAATTATTTAATTCTGGTGAAAAACCGGAACTTTAACGAACCGACGACCATATGGAGGGCATTAAAGTTTGTCGGTTGTTTTGTTCTTTTCTTGCATGATTTATGCCAATTATGGAGGATCACTCAACCATGGCATCGATCCAGGAGACCATGATGGTTGGGTCCAGTTTACTGGCCGGGTCCACCCCGGGTGTGGTTTCCGGGTGAAATTCGTTGCTGACAAAATCCTGTTGATATCCGGCTTGCTTTTCCGTGTAACTAATGAGGGTCAGGCGGCATGAAATCCGGTTGAGCAGCGCGCCGTTTTGATCGGTGGACGTCTCGATTACCTGACATTCTTCCTGAACAATAACACCCAGACCCGCCGGATTGGCAGCTCGCATTTCTTTGGGAAGTTTGTATTGCAGGTCAGCGATGCCGCCGGTATTCCGGCTGACCACCAGAACTTTCCCGCTTAACGTTGGATCAGAACCGGCAGGGTTCGGGTATTCCCGCAAGTAATTGCCAATTTCTGAAAGGAAGGGGGCTTCATAGGCTTCCCGTTGACGGATTAACTCAGTACCGTGCTGTTGCGACAGGACCTGTATGCTGAAAATGGCGGCTGCTGCCAGGATGGCAAAGACACCAAAAATGAGCAGCAAGATGATCAGCATATTGGTTTTCGGTTTTTCCGGTTGAGGCGGTAATTCCGGCATATCCCGTTCGGGAGGAGGTGGAGTCTCTCCGGTGATGCGTTCACGTATCTGTTCGAACGGGTGGATGCGCCCGCTGCCGGTCGCAAGATAAATCCGCCGGTCTCCGGTCTCCTGAGGATCAAGCTTCCACATTCCGCCTTTGTTGCGGCGTAATGTCTCCCCGAGATATGCCCCCCAAACCTGGATGGTGCGTTCAAGCCCCGGACCTTTTGCCTGTGAAGCCAGATATGCTTGATGTGCCTGCTCGACAAGCGCGAGCAATTTAGACACGCTGTTCATGGAAAAATCCAGGGTGACGCCGTAGCGGTCTCTTGCCACGGTTACCGCCTGGGAAGTCAGTTCGTTCAATGTTTGTTCGAGATTCGCACTATTAACGTCCATCTTTAGCCCCAAAAATTCAGAATTCCAATGCTTATTGAAATTTTAGCATTATTATCCAAATTTCATCAGGTATTTGGATGCCATTAAACTTATCTTCCGGTTGGAGTAGAATAGCCCGATGAGTATTTCCTTCAAAAAAATTGTCATATTAATTCTAATCCTTACTGCTTTTGTAGGAGTTTCTGTATATACGAGCTACGATAACAACCGGTTTGTAATCATCCGGCAGGATGTGGTTATTCCTGGCTTACCGCAAACCTATGATGGTTTTACCATCCTGCAGATAACCGATCTCCATGGACATCGTTTTGGTGAAGGACAGAAAGACCTTGTCTCAGGAATCAACTTGCTGGAATATGACATGATCGCGATCACCGGTGACATACAGGATCATCGTGTCCAGGACCTTGAACCTTTTTATGAATTGATGAACGGCATCGAAAACAAGGATTTGGTTTTTTGCACAGCCGGGAATTCAGGACCAACCGATGTGGATTATTCCATCGGTGTGGTAACAGATGCTGGAAAAGTGTTTCAATCCATCGGATGCCGCCTGTTGGACAGGCCGGTCAGTATTGAACGCGATGGTGAACGGTTGTGGTTTGCCGAAAAACTTTACGCGCTGCACCCTGATGATCTAATGAAACTAGGTGTGATGGATAGAATCACCGCCAGAACCGTCTATTATGTGACACTTGAGGAAAACCGTGCGAAATACCGGCAGGAGATCGATGGAATACTGGCCGGTATTCCGGATGATGATGTTCTGATTGGAATTACCCATATCCCATTAACGAAAAAAGTTCTGGATAACCCTGAACGCACTGACCTTCCTCACTTTGACCTGGTTCTGGCAGGCCATTACCATGGCGGACAGATACGCCTGCCATTTATTGGAGCCCTTGTGGTCCCCAATCCTTTGGAAGAACACCGGGGGCTCTTCCCGGATCAGTGGATTGTCAGCGGGCTGTATAACGGGAATGGTATTCAACAGTACACCAGTCGCGGATTGGGGGCCGGGGGACCGATCCCTGCTTTTCGTTTTCGATTTCTAAATACACCAGAGATCAATCTGATCACATTACATGTTGAGTAGATCAAAAGCGGGTTATTGTTCAGGCTGATATCCTGCTCCGGAATGTTCCTTCATCAATTTTTGGCCGAGAAATCCACGACACAAACTTTTTCCAGGTTTGGATCCAGGTATGTCCGGCAGAATTCCTGGTGAAGTGGATGGGGAAGATATTGATCACGGCCTTGTGGATCGGCAAAGGTGACGATGAAACAGTGGGTAAAACCCTCGTTCAGGTTTTCCGGGCTTGAATTAATTCCCCATTCGAAACCGGTGACGAAGGGTAATCTGGCGCAAAGTTGGTGGAAGGCTGCTTCAATAGCCCGGACTGTATCAGGATTGGTATTATCGAAAAACTTGAATAAAACCACATGCCGGTAGGCATTCACTTTTTCATCCATTGTATAAGTCTCCAGTTGCATTTTGTCGGGTATTCTGTATAATAGCATAAGAAACCGGTTTACTAAACCGGTTTCTTATTGGAAGATGCTGCGAATGAAAATCACGATCTCAGATATCGCCCGACAGGCTGGAGTATCCAAGGCAACGGTTTCCCGTGTACTTAATAACCGCGCGGAAGGTGTAGGTCCAAAGACACGCCAGCGTATCCTGGACATCATACAGGAGACTGCTTTTCAACCCAGCGGTTTTGCCCGCGGACTGGCCACAGGGCGTTCTGCGACAGTTGGCGTGATCATCCCGGATATTGTGAATCCGTATTATTCTCTTCTGGTGCGTGGTGCTGAAGATACCTTAAAAAAATCTGGCTTCAGCCTGTTCCTCTGTAATTCAGACCACGATATTACCAAAGAAAAGGAATATGTAATCAAGCTCATTGAGCGGGGTGTTGATGGGCTTATCCTTGATTCGGCAGTGTCGGATTGCGATTGCCAGCTCGACCTCCTGGACGAGAAAAATATTCCATACGTATTGATCGACCGTATGATCGACGGACGGGTGAAATACCCAGGCGTTTACGTGGACAACCGCGAAGGAGGCCGGTTGGCAGCCGCGTATCTCTTTGCTGAACCCGGATGCCGGGTGTTATTTATCAATGGCCCGCTGGATTATTCACAATCGAAGGATCGGCAGGCCGGGGTGGAAGATATGCGGGTCGAGAAGAATCTGTCGCCGGATTCTGTCATCATTCGCTATGGCGATTTTTCCATCGAAAGCGGTTTTCGTTTGACAGCAGAAATGATCAATAGAAAAGAAACCAATGAATATCCGTTCACGGCGATCTTTAGCGCCAATGACCTTATGGCAATCGGGGCAATTCGGGCATTAAAACAGGCGAATATCTCTGTGCCAGATCAGGTTGAAGTCATCGGTTTTGATGACATTGAATTGGCGGCATTAATTGAGCCTCCCCTTTCCACGGTATCGCAGCCTGCTCTGGAAATGGGTTCCCAAAGTGCCGGTATGTTGATTAATATGATGAAAGGAAAAAAACTCCGCCAAAAGACCATAACACTGCAAACGAAACTGACCCTTCGTGGAACCACCCGAAGGCAGATCGATAACATCAATTGAAAAATGGCCGTGTCTGACGGTTGTTGTCCTGAAACAAGACCAAGGAGAAAATAGAATGGAAAATTTTGTATTTCAGAACCCGACAAAGATCCTGTTCGGACGTGGAATGGAAGACAGGGTAGGGGAAGAAGCAGCAGTCTATAGCAAGAATATTCTGCTGCACTACGGTGGTGGCAGTATTAAAAAAACCGGCCTGTATGATCGGGTAACGTCTTCATTGAAGAAAGCCGGCGTGAGCTGGGTGGAACTGGGAGGAGTAAAACCCAATCCCCGGTTGAGCCTGGTGCACGAAGGTGTAAAGCTCGTCAAAGAAAACAACCTTGGTCTGATATTGGCGGTTGGCGGCGGCAGTGTGATCGATTCGGCCAAAGCGATCGCCATGGGTGCGGTTATTGAGAATGATGTTTGGGATTTTTATATGGGCAAAGGTGAGCCGAAATCGGCGTTGCCCATTGGCACTGTTTTGACCATCCCGGCGGCCGGCAGTGAGGCCAGTACCGGTACGGTCATTACCAATGAAGATGGCTGGCTGAAACGCGCCGTCAATACCGAATTGATTTATCCGCGATTTTCCATTCTCAACCCGGAACAGGCCTTCACGCTCCCCAGGTTCCAGGTTGCCTGCGGTATCACCGATATCATGGCACATCTTATGGAACGGTATTTCACCAATGTTTCGCATGTGGCGTTTACCGACCGCCTGCTTGAGGCCACCATGAAAACCTTGATCGTCCATGCCCCTCTGGTTCTCGCAGACCCGAAGAATTACGATGCCTGGGCAGAGATCATGTGGGCGGGAACCATCGCCCACAATAATCTTCTCAATACCGGACGCGTGGGTGATTGGTCGTCACATGATATTGAGCATGAGATCAGCGGTATCTATGATGTGGCTCATGGAGCCGGACTGGCAGTGGTTTTCCCAGCCTGGATGAAGTACGTTTACAAACACGATGTTAACCGCTTCGCCCAGTGGGCTATCCGAGTCTGGAATGTTGATATGGATGTGTTTGATACAGAAAGGGTGGCACTTGCCGGGATCGAACGGCTCGAAACCTTCTCGCAATCCATGGGTTTGGGAACCCGGCTCTCTGACCTGAACATCAAAGGTGACCGCATTGATGAAATGGCGGATAAATGTACCGATAAGGGAAGTCGGACATTTGGCAGCTTTGTCCCGATGGACCGTGAAGCTGTACGAAAGGTCCTTCATTTGGCCGGGTAATGACCGGCTGATAACATGCAATAATGCATTACTCCCCCGGTTC
>CAYRHB010000015.1:31085-38588 GCA_964424035.1 uncultured Leptolinea sp. | reverse complement strand
TTATTTGAACGACCAGGTAGTCAAACCCACGGGAGACATTCTTCAAATAAAAGATGAAGCCCGTAAGAAAATGAAAGAACTGGCATTAGGCGCTGCCAGTGTCAGATTATCAGATATTCCTTTTGAGGAAGTGGTTGAAGAAACCGTACGCCTGTTGGAACTGATACTGATAATGTCACGGAAACCAGTCAGCAAAGCCTTGCCCGGATATGAAATGAGAACCCGGATCGGAAGGATCCTTCAGGAAGATTTAAATCTTCGATTGGCAACGATTATTTTTACTTTCGTTTCTCAATTAGGGAAGGTGGTTGATGTAGATGATTTTCAGAATAATTGCATAAGTCTGTTTGACGAATGGAAGATCGGCCATTTCATCCAGAACGCGGTAATGGGGATGGGACTAACCTCTCAAGATGCGTTGAGAACTGTCAAACTGGTTCGAACATTAATTACATTACAGAAATGGCTGGACGATCCGGCAGTGCGGCAACCGGTGGAATTTGTGGAAGTTCTACTCACTAACATGGATATCCAGGCTACCCTTCAGATCAACCGATACCAGGATGTTGTCTGGTATTCCAAGGAAGGTTTTGAGGATTTCATGGATTGTCTTCTGGCTTCTGTTATTTTTGAACCGGATGCCATTGATCCATCATTGCAGCATGAGCGGATGGTCCGTGCACGGGTCGTTTTGGACCAACTCCAAAAAGCTGCCGATAAATCTGATTTTCAGATTGAGAAGTTGCTTCACATTTTAGAGGATGAATCTAGCCAGGCAGATTGAGCCGTTTGGAGGTGATCCTGAAAAACCCTGCCGGCTGTCAACCCTGACCGCAGACTGACAACTATATTAAACTCCATTAATAATGGTTCAATTTTCAAATCCGGGAAAATCTGTCGGGTTAACCATATGGACTGGGCAGCATATTTTACGTTATTCCGCGGTTCAATACGGTCAAAATCATCAAAGAACCATCCGCATGAGGTGTACATCCGTTGACGTTCATATTGCGCTTTGATCATAAGGTCTGCTGTATGGCAAGCATCGACAGTTCTATTTGATGGAAGTTTTTCTTTGATAAAGTCGCTATGGGAAACCTGCCCCACCAGAACTTCCACATAATCATCCAGGATTTTATAAGGATCCAATCCGCATTTTTCCAGGGCATTCTCATAGCACTGATCGACGATCCTGGCAACGCAATCGAGAGCTTCCCTCAATGGAGCTTTCCAGTGACTGTTGGGAGTGCATCCACAATCTCCACTCCAACGCGTAACACCGTGATGGCAGCTCCAGGAAGAACGATCCACGATCTTAAAATTCTGTTCCGGTGGATACTGACGAAGCCATATGGCAGGAGTGATCAGTTTAACAGGTTTTCCTTTAAAGGCATTGGTTGTCAGCCTGGCCAGGAATTCATCGCGGAATCTTTGATGATGTCCGTATAATTCACCATCCGAGGCAATGATCACGTATTTGTTTTTCTTGTTTAACGAATCAGAGGCCAATTCAGGTAATACTGCGTTCACCAAAAATTCATCCGCGTTTCTGGTGGCACCGGGATCAAAGCTGACCCTGGTCGAAAGGACTTGATTGTAGAAAAAAACGGCGATTCGTTTTCCGCCACCTAACTCAACCCATCCGGGCTGGTCCAAATCCTTGTTCGTCTCTGCGCATTGCCAGGGAGCCAGAATGACATATTTCACACCACACTCTTCGGCCACACGAAGGGTTTCCATATCCACAGCAGCTTCCGGAAGCCATATTCCTTCAGCTGCGTGCCCAAATCTTGTTTCAAATTCCTTCATTCCCCATAAAATCTGGGTATGCTTCTCCCTCCGGGTCGCCAGAGGCAAAATGGTATGGTTATAAGCCTGAGCCATTCCATTGGGAGCTCCGGAAATTTTGTAAATTGCCCGTTCCTGCCGAACAATACTATCCAAAATTTCTGGATCATACGAAGCCATCCATCGTAACATCGTGGGACCCAGGTTGAAACTTATGCGTGCAAAATTACCCAATTCCGCATTTGGTTTATAGCACTGGTTATGTATCCGTTCATTCCAGTTGTTATACGGGTAGGCCCCTTCCTCTTTCGGTATCTTACCGGTGAGAGGATCTTCCCTCGGAGGTTGATAAAAATGGGCATGGACGCAAAATGCATTGATAGTCATAAGTCTATTCTATAGTTTTTGGGTTTAAAAAATCCAACGACTGATGGAATCTCGCAGGAATAAGATTAAAATTTCGTGAAACAGAATCCAGAGGACAGGTTCTATCAACAGCCAGATAATCGATCCAGTAATTGGAAATGGGAAACCTTCTACTCTGCTCCAACCAAACTGACAATACCCGAAGATACCCCGGCATTACTGGTACGATGCGTCGGTGAAGGTCAATCCGTTCCATTATCAATTGGATGATTGATAGAAACGTGAGGGTCTCCCCTCCTCCTATCCGGTATGTCATTCCTTCGCTTGAGCTATCTTCCATTGACATGATCAGGCAAGCAATCAGATCATTTATCCAGATGGGTTGAAGGAGATTCGATCCATCCCCCGGCATCAGGAAGATATGCGGCGAAATTTCGACCATTTTTGCGAATACAGTAGTGAAATGGTCGTTTGGCCCATACACAACTGCTGTCCGGAAAATCGTTGATGGTATTCCACTGTGGGTAACAAGGTTTTCAGCTATTGCTTTTGCTTTCAACACAGGGAAGGCTGATGCTTTATCGGCTCCCAAATGGCTCAAATAAACGAACCGGTCGATTCCGGCTTCCTTTGCCGCAAGAGTTATCGATCTCGTTCCACTAATATCCACCCCATCCAGATCAGACCGGACCCCAAGAGCTTCAGTACCGGCAAGATGAATAACAATGCTTACATCTTTAAGGGCGGCTCTCAAACCTCGCTGGTCTTGAAGGCTCGATACAGCAACCTGGACGGGTAATCCGGTTGGTAAACCGGGTGTTCTAACAGATGGCCGCAACAAAAGACGCACATCATACCCCAGCGCAACCAGCTGGCGCACGAGGTGTTGACCAATAAACCCGGTTCCACCCGTTACTAGAATCACAGCCAGAAATTATAGCAGACCTTTTAATGACCCGGCCATCGGCATAATTCTTGCAAGCTTATACACATATCTTCTTGTTTAACAGGTAATGCTGATGAAAGCTTTTGACGAATTAACCTCATCCAAACAGTCGAGAATGGGATTTCATTATTTTCCCAATACACTGCATTACACAGACAAAGATGCTGAAACCTGGATTCCAGAAATTAAAGCCCTGGGTGCCAGTTGGTTGGTCATCACCAGTGAATTGGATCGGGCAATTCCAGAAGGCTTTCTGGTAGCCTTGCGGGATGCCGGTATTGAACCAATTGTCAGATTTGAAAAAGGCCTTGAAAAGCACCTTGAAACAATTGATATGCGCACACTCTTGGAGGCATACGCCCGCTGGGGTGTACATTCTATATCCTTTTTTGATCGGCCAAATGCCCGTTGTTCGTGGCCGGGTTCTGAGTGGGCTCAGAATGGCCTTGTGGAACGATTTCTAGACCGCTATATACCATTGGCTGGTCTCGCATTAGACTGTGATATTGTTCCACTTTTTCCTGCCTTTGAACCCGGTGGAAATTTCTGGGATACAGCATTCCTTTCCCTTTCTTTGATCTCTCTTGCCCGGCGAAACCGCACAGACTTGCTGGACAACCTGGTTCTGACTGCGTATGCCCATACTCAAAATAAAACATTGAACTGGGGCGCCGGTGGTCCTGAACGTTGGACAGATGCCCGCCCCTACTTCACTCCACCCGGTGAACAGGATCAGCTTGGTTTCAGGGCGTATGAATGGTATACCGCGACAGCTGCGAAATTTGTTCAGAGGTCTGTTCCTTCGATATTATTTGGCGCAGGTGTACCCCATCGACCATCTGCTATTGTGCATAAAGATTGGTCAGATGAAAAACACCTTGAGATCTGTCTGGCAATCTTGCAATTACTTCAAAACAACCTTGTCGCTGATCCAGACAGTACTACAATGCCACTTGATCCATTAAGCAATTCCGTTCTGGCTGCCAACTTCTGGTTACTCTCTGATGATCTCGGGAGCATATCCGCGCCTGACGCCTGGTTCAGGCCGGATGGGTCAACCCGCCAGATCGTAAGCGAATTAAAAGCCAAAACAATGGATATGAAAACGGTTCGTGCCGAGATGCCACCTGACCTTACTCCGAAGGGCATTGTCAACGAATCACACCCGATTGAACATTTCCTTCTCCTACCCAGTTATGAATGGGGTGTTGCCGATTGGCACCTGGACGTTATTCGTCCATTTGTAAAAAAATATAAGCCAACCATAGGTTTCTCGTTAACCCAGGCTGCACTTGCTGAAAAAGTTACAGTAATTGGTAACAATCAATCTTTTTCAGATGATCAACTTGATACATTACGTGCTTCCGGATCGAAAGTTGAGCGAATCTCCGGTGACGGCACAAGTATTGCAACACAGCTGCAGGAGAGGTGACCGATGATAGAGACTGCCATTAATCAGGGAAATAATCAACCATCTTTTGAAACCCGAAAGCCAATTCTTAAGGTTGTTGGCATCGGCGGTGGTGGAAGCAATGCCATCAACCGGATGATTGAACTGGGGATTGAAGGAATTGATTTCATCGCGGCCAATACGGATGGCCAGGCTCTTAAAAATTCATTAGCTCCAGTAAAAATTCAATTGGGTCCCAACCTGACACGTGGTCTGGGTGCCGGTGGAAAACCCCAGGTGGGCGAATCTGCCGCGGAAGAAAGCGCAAAGGAGATCCATGCCGCCCTGTTTGGAGCCGATATGGTTTTCATTGCCGCTGGCATGGGTGGCGGAACAGGAACCGGTGCCGCCAGTATCATCGCCAGGGTTGCACAGGCGGTTGGCGCTGTTACTGTCGCTATTGTCAGTCTTCCTTTTTCGTTTGAAGCCGGTCGCAGGCAAATTAACGCAAAAGAAGGGCTGGCAAAATTACGGCAATTCACCGATACACTGATTACGGTACCCAATGACCGTTTGCTTCAAATAGCCCCTCATGACCTTCCACTTGAAATGGCTTTCCGCCTGGCCGATGATGTTCTCCGCCAGGGCATTCAGGGGATCAGCGAACTGGTTTTGCAACCGGGCGTCATCAATGTTGATTTTGCCCATGTACGCCAGATGATCCAGTCTGGTGGGGGTGCTTTACTGGCAATTGGACAGGGTGAAGGCGACGAAAAAGCCCGTCAGGCTGTTGAACGCGCTTTACATCATCCGCTTCTTGATTCTGTTCCACTCGACCAGGCTACTGGCATCATTGTCAATTTCACAGGTGGCAATGATCTGACTTTCCTTGAAGTCGCAGATGCCATGGAAAACCTGCAAAAACGCACCAATAAGCGTGCCAATATCATTCCCGGTATCATTAACGCACCTCAAATGCACGACCGTGTTCAGGTGATTTTGATCATCACCGGTATTGGCTCCACTCCGGTCTCCGGTACAGTTCTCCAAACATTACAGGGTATTGCCTCGCAGCCTGTTCAAAAACAAGAATCCTTTACAGCTCAGCCACCGTTTGTTCCCCTTTCGGAATCCGAAGATCTTCAACTCGCTGATCAGGAATTACCGGAACGGATGGAAGTAATGGAATATACAGGAGTCTCCAACAATTTAGATGTTCCGGCATTTATCCGAAGGAGAATGCGCTAGAGACCTGTGAAAGGAACAGCCTTATGGAAAAATCTATTCTAACCAAAGTATGCCAGCAGGTTTACAGCCGTCATCCTGAAGTGCGGAATACGCAACCAAAGATCACCGAACAAAGTGACGGGAAGTCTCTTCTGATTTTCACCGGAACAGCTTTCAGCGCCAATGGGAAGCCCATCCCCCGTACGATCAGGGCGGTCGTAGATTCATCAGGCAAAGTAGTTAAGATATCTTCTTCAAGATAAGGATAGATAGCATGGACGCTCTATTCAATAAAGTTGAGATTCTCTTTTGGGACCGGATCACTCCTGCTTTATCTGATTCAAAGATCTTTCAAATGTTTGTAAGGAAAGGTTATGAATGGGTACATAAACCCGACTTTGAATCATATCTTCTCTGGGGTATTGGGGCCGGTGTTATTGGATTACTTTCTGGATTGATATTGAGTATTCTATCTGCAGCTTCGTAAAAGGATTTCCATGAAAATCACACCCCCCGAATCAGGATCACATATTCCTGATGGTTATCGTCCCAAAACAGCATTTGCTCACAATATTCCCATTAAGAAACCCATTTTATGGGTTTCTCTTCTAATTTTTCTGGCAACTCTGGGAATTGGCTACCTGATCGGGAATAGCATGGTCATCCGGTCAGGTGATTATTTCAATTCTTCTCAGATTTCAAAATCATTATTATCAGATGACATGGCGATTACCATCATCGAAGTTACAGACCTTGGACTTGATGAACCGGATCTTCTGTCCATCTGGTATCTTCACATTATGACCGGAGAGAATCCACAACTGGGTTTCACGCCTGTTGTGACCATATCCATGGTCGACGATCCGAATTACAGCCTTTTAAAAGAATTTTCTCTCGATTCCAATGGGTATCCTTCCCAGGATTTTCTGGGAAAGATCCAGAAAACACGTGTTTCGTCGGTTGGATACATAATTATTGACCAGGCAGGTGTGTCAGCTTTCGTGAACTGGTTCAAAGGAACCGACCTGTCGGCTCCCACCGGTCTTTCAACCTTTTCCATGGCTGAATACGGGCAACTTCTTCGCGGATTGTGTAATGAATTGCCGATGGTGGCTGAACGAAATACCGGAGAATTCCCCTGGTCGTTGATCACTCCCCTTCATTTTAGAACGTCGCTCGGTTTTGACCAGGTAATTACGAATATGAGCTTCCTTACCGAGACCATTCCCCCCAAGTGTGAAATGGTACCTTTGCCTTAAAGAGAATGAACACCTGGGTGAGGGGGGCACCCAGATGTTCATCTGGATATAGTTTACCAAATTCTTGTAATTTTACAAGTAGTAATAAACTTTCTTAGAAAACTCTTAATATTTATAACATTTCTTTAACCAAAACATTACCTTGAGTCAAAAGAAAAACCGCCCATCACTGGGCGGTCTGTTCTTACGCTGCTGATACATCCTGCGATTTGGATTTCGGCTTGAACCAATCCTTCCATTCCTTATTCTGCCAGACGATCAGCACCATGGCTGCATTAAATATGGAAGAATATGTCCCAGAAAGAATCCCAATGAATAGAATGATAGAGAAATGCCGGATGGAAACACCACCAAACATGGATAAAGCCAGTAGTGTAACCATAACGGTAAATGCGGTTTTCAGAGACCGGGTAAATGTCTGTACGATGGAATGGTTGACCATTGTTTCGTAGGGCAAATTACGGAAAATATGAGTATTTTCCCGAATCCGGTCAAAAATAACAACGGTATCATTCACTGAATACCCG
>CAYRHB010000015.1:4434-31075 GCA_964424035.1 uncultured Leptolinea sp. | reverse complement strand
ATCGGTTAATTTTTTGGTTTAAATTTTCCAACCCATGGTATGCCCCCGGTTGGCGCCGATACCGATAATTACAATAACATCATGCAGCATTGCCAGAATGGCAGCCACACCATAACGGAAGGCATTGGGAATACCTCTGAATGCCCATGTTATATAAAGAAGGATACCGATCGATGCCATGGCAATGGTTATTGCAGCGCGACTGGCGATTTCCTGCCCGATCGTAGGTCCAACAGTCTCAAACTGCAAAACCTCAATGCTGCTTTTTGAATCTGTTTCCAGTCTGGCAACAACCTCATCTTTTGTCTCTTCTTCAATAAATTTTGAACGGATGATCAAAACATCATTCTCTGATGTCTGAACATAGGGATCAGCAATATCCATGGATTTATAAATACCCATGATCTCAGTAGGCGATAAAGCTTTTCCCTGCTCAAATTGCACTTCCAGCATCGAGCCACCGGTGAAATCGTATGAGAGAGGCAAACCCCAGACACCCAGCGCGATCAGACCAGGAAGAATAACGATCAACGAAATCAGGAAATAGTAGTACCGATTTTTAACGATGTTCATAAAAGATCTCCTAGACCCCAAACAACCAGGGCCGATCGGCAATTTTCAGGTTGTCAAGAGTTACATGCAGTAAAGCGCGGGTCACCACGATGGCGGTGAAAAGGCTCAAGAAAATTCCAAGGAAGAGTGTGACAGCAAACCCTTTGACCAGGCTGGCACCGAATGCATTCCCAAACCAGAAGAGAATGATGGATGAAATCAAGGTAGTAACGTTTGAGTCTTTAATCGAAGACCAGGCATGCGACCAACCGAGATCAATTGCCTGCCGAATTGTCCGCCCGGCGCGTAATTCCTCTTTCATGCGTTCAAAGATCAGCACGTTGGCGTCAACAGCCATACCCACACTCAGGATAAAACCGGCGATACCGGGAAGGGTGAGAGTGACCGGCAATAGTTTATATATGGCAAGAGTCAGAATGGCATAAAAAACCAATGCCAGGCTGGCCATGATTCCCGGAAGTCGGTAGGAAATGATCAGAAATAAGATTGTGAGTATTAAACCAATTCCACCAGCAAGGATGGATTTATCAACCGAATCCTGTCCCAGTGTGGCGCCAACCTGTTGGCTCTGCACAACTTTAAACGGGATGGGAAGTGCACCATATTTCAGCTGGATCATGAGATCGTTGGCTGAGTTCTGTGTGAAATTTCCAGATATCTGCCCCTGGCCTTCTGTAATGGCTGAATTAATGGTAGGAGCAGAAATTACGGCATCATCCAGAACAATTGCCAGATAGTCGCCAACATGATTTTTGGTATATTCACCAAACATATCCTTGGCAGTATCTTTCAGCGTGAAATCAACTGTATACTGGCCCAACTGGCTGCGTCCGACAGTAACCTTATCCAGATCCGCACCGGACATCAATGGTGAATAAACCATCTCCGGTGTAGTGCCATCTACAGATGTTTCAGGCAGGGTATTTTCCGGGATTACACCCGTTTTTGTTCCAATTTGTGTATAGTCGATTTTTATGGTTTCACCCTCATCGACTGGGTTTTTTCCCATTGGAACGAATGCCAGTTGTCCCACCTGCTTAAGGGTTTGAACCACCTGGCTTGTATCTGTTAATCCGGGGAATTCCGCCACAATACGGCGGCTGCCGGCAACCTGGAAAACAACCTCACTCACACCCAGACCATTGGCACGGCTTTCCAGAATGGATTTGGCATCTTCCATTTCTGTAGAGGTAACCGCGGTTTCTTCAGGAAGATCAGCTTCCAAAAGCACCCGTAATCCACCGCGCAAATCCAAACCAAGTTGGGTTTCCAGTGTGCGCTCAAAATCCCCGATCTTTATGCCCGGATTTCCGGGAAGATCGATCCAGATTGATACTGCAAGAAGTAACAAAATCAAAAGTAACTTTAGACCATTACGTTGTCCCATGTGGGTTCGTCCTCCGGGATATGATCCCTGAGCGGGATAAGATAGACTGCGGTTTATACCGCAGGGAAAACCTGCAGAATTATATCTCATACCTGGACATTAACAACTAATTCCAGGCAATACTTGGTGTGTTAACCAACAAATTTTTGCTGTACAAGGAGCTCAGCGTTATAGATGGCACCTCCAGCCGCTCCTCGTATTGTGTTATGGGAAAGAACAATATATTTCAATCCCAAGATCGGATCCACCCGAACACGTCCAACAGATGTAGTCATCCCTTTACCCTCATTCCGATCCAAACGAGGTTGAGGTCTGTCAAATTCATTATGCACGCGGATTACCGGACGCGGAGAAGATGGCAATTCTCTACTAATCTCAGGACACTGGTAGGCTAACATGGCATCAATCGCGTCTTGTGGTTTGATTTCTTTTCCACATTGAATGGAAACACATACGGTATGTCCATCAGTGACAGCCACCCGATTCGTATGTGCTGAGATCACAAAATCCGCGTTCTGAATGTGATCATTTTCCAATTTCCCCAGCATTTTCAATGGTTCAGATTCAACCTTCTCTTCCTCACCTTTAATACCGGGGACTACGTTGTCAATGATATCCATGGAAGCAACGCCTGGGTATCCGGCACCGGACAATGCTTGCAGGGAAACGACGAATACTTTTTCGATCCCAAACGCATCCAGAAGTGGTTTGAGTGAGACCGTCAACCCGGTGCTGGTGCAATTTGGGTTTGTGACTATAAATCCCTTCCGACCATTATTCTTGCGTTGATATTCAATAATAGAAGTATGATCAGGATTGACTTCAGGCAGCAAAATCGGAACATCAGCGTCTTTCCGATGCGCAGAAGCGTTACTTACCACTGCCAATCCGGCGGCAGCCAGTTCCGGTTCCACATCCCTGGCCTGATCAGCCGGCATTGCCGAAAAAGCAATGGCACATTCATCAGCTGCGGCATTGTTTTCTCTGATCTCAAGGTGTCTAACCTTTTCCGGCATGCTTTCCGGAAGTATCCAATGGCATGTCTGCTCATATTGTTTCCCGATGGACCGGTCAGACCCGGTCAGGCATGTGACCTCAAACCATGGATGATTTGCCAGCAGTTGAACAAACCGCTGTCCAACACTGCCATTTGCACCTAAAATCGCGACGGGAATTTTCTTGTTCATATTATTTGCCTCTTTGCTCGGAAAGGATCAGGTCATGCAATGTTTTGACAGCCTCTTTCAGGCTTTCCTGGTCAACAACCAGGCTGATGGAAACTTCGGAAGATCCCTGCGCGATCGCGATTACATTAACCCCATTTGACCCCAGGGCAGTAAAAATCCGTCCGGCAACACCGGGGGTGTATCGCATCCCTGCCCCGACTGCAGAGACAATGCTCACAGCCGGAGATATGGTGATGCAATCAATATCTCTGCGTTGAATTTCACCGGTAAATGTCTCTTCAAGTGCGCGTTTTACTTTTTCTGCTGATTCCAGAGGTACCGTGAAACAAATGGACTGTTCGGATGACGCCTGAGAGATCAAAGGAACGCTGGTTCCCGTGTTTGCCACTGCGAAAAATGTCCTGCCCGCCACACCGGGAACTCCCAGCATGCCTGTTCCTTCCACCGTGACAAGCGAGAGGTCCTTAATGGCGGTCACAGCTTTAACAACGCCATCGGTGACATAGGATGCGTCAGACACGATCCACGTCCCTTCATTTTCAGGCACAAAAGTGTTGCAGACGCGGAGGGGGATATTGTGCTCAATCACTGGCCGGATGGTTTTCGGGTGAAGTACTTTCGCTCCAAAATAAGCCAATTCTGACACTTCCCGGTATGAAAGACGTTCGATTGTCCTGGCTTCAGAGACAAGGCGTGGATCCGCTGACATTACACCATCCACATCGGTCCAAATCCAAACTTCACCAGCCGGTAGAGCCGCTCCCAATAAAGCCGCGCTAAAATCGCTTCCTCCCCGGCCAAGGGTTGTAACCACGCCTTCAGTAGTTGCGCCAAGGAATCCGGTGACTACCGGAATGATCCCTTTTTCAATGACAGGCAACAATGTTTCCTGAGTTCTTACTCTTGTCGCTTCCTCATCCGGATTGGCTGAAGTAAACCAATCATCTGTCACAATCAATTGGGTTGAATCAACAGCCTCAGCATGTAATTGAAGATCATTCAATAAACCTGCCAGAATCCTCGCGCTCATCCGTTCACCCAGAGACCCAACTGCGTCAATTCCGCGTGGTGAAGCTTCCCCCAAAACATACATAGCCTGGACGAGATTCGTAAACTCACCAATGATCTTGTTTATTTCCCAGGCTACCGTGGCTTTTAACTCTGACGATGAAATCAGAGTATCGATCATTTCTCGATGCCGTTTGTGGAGTTCCCTGGTAGCATCTTCAACAACAGATTGATCACCGGTGGATGCTTTTTGAGTTGTCTCCAAAAGAAGGTTGGTTACTCCATTCAGCGCTGATACCACCGGTACCACGCCCTTCCATCGTTTCTTCTCTGTAGCGACAATTCTTGCTACAGTTTCCATGGACTCCGGTGATCCAACGGAAGTTCCCCCGAATTTCATGACAAGTATTTCTGAAGCAGTATTTCTATTTCTTATTTCCATAGGATTAACCTGGTATTAATGATTCATCCATATATACCAGTATTTCTCTTATTTTTGAAGGTTATCACGTTGTTCTTCTGAAATTGTACATCCCCCAACCAGACCGATTCACAATGAATTGAAACTTAAAATCACATGACAGCCTTTTCCAGATTGGCTATCGATTTTGATCGATCCTCCCATTCCTTCGGTCAGCGACTTTGCAATGGGAAGTCCCAGTCCAAATCCATTTTTCGTACTCTCTTCCTCAGCCCGAAAAAACCGGTCAAAAACATGAGACAAATCCTCTTGTTTAATCCCTTTTCCGCTGTCAGTCACCTCAATGAAGATTTGACCTTCTGCTGAATACGCGGAAACATTAATATCGCCTGAAGAATGTTTGACCGAATTATCCAGGAGAATTAGCAAGATCTGTTTAAATGCATCTGGATCGCCACAAATAATCAGGTCATCAGAACAAACCCAGTCCACCTTTCGGGAAATGGCAATTTTCTGCATTTGCCGGCAGGTTTCTTCAATGATCGGGAAAATCCTGACTTCGATATTCTGTAAATTCCGGCCCGCATCAGCATGAGCCAGACGGAGAAGTTCATTAACCAATCGGATCATTCTGTCACTTTCACCGACCATATCGTTGATCACATCTGCCTGTTCGTCATCCGGAAGAGGGGGTTTTCTAACAAGTAATCCGAGATTTCCCCGCAAGGTTGTCAGAGGGGTTCTCAGTTCATGTGACACATCAGCCATAAATTCCCGTTGCTTGATAAGGGTATCCGCAACCTGTTGATAGGCATCCTGCAAACGGGAAAGCATTGAATTCATTGTTCCGGCAAGCTCACCCACCTCATCATGCGGTCCATGATAATCGACCCGCTTTGAAAAATCCCGTTCATCACCAATCAATTGTGCCGTTTTGGTTATCCTGTTAATTGGCTCAAGGACTATTCCTGAAAACAACCAGCCAATCCCAAATGCTACGACCAAAGTTATCAATGTGGCGAGCAACAACGTATTTCTCAACGTAAGCAGAGAATGGTTTCGTTCCATTAATGATCTGGCGACCTGCAAAATGTACTTTACTTCCCCATCCTTCATGACAGGTCTGTTGTAGATAAGCATGTCCTGTCCCTGTACTTCACCGGTCTCCCACACAGACTTACCATCTTGAAGCTGCGTTAGTGTATGATCTCCCAATGGAAGAGCGTCCTCTTTACGGCCATATGGGCTGGCAACAAGATTCCCGGTCGCATCCAGAACCCGCACAACCTCCCTTTCCGGAAGGTATTTGAATGCCTGGTCTGAAGAAAAAGATGTAAATGGTTTGGGGGGTGGGTTCTCATCCATCTGCATGGGAGAGGGCGGATTTCCCGGAGGATTTTGTTCAACCGGATTCGCCCCGGGATCCCTGACAGCGGGGATAGATGGTTGACCGGACGCGGGATCGGGTACACCCTGTTGTAGATTGTCAGTTGTGGCAGTCCGCAGAACGGAACTGCCAAGTGTTTCACTGCTTCTAAGAAGCTCTTTCTTTATCGAATCCAGCGTTGAATTCGCCTGAATGGAATATAAAGCCAATCCAAAAACGAACAAAGTACCCGCCAATATGGCATTATACAGAAGAGTAAAACGAAAGCGAATAGACATTATTCCTCCCGGAGTACGTAACCAATTCCCCGGATGGTATGAATGACCCTTGGCGCTCCATTTGCTTCGAGTTTTTTACGCAAATACCCGATATATATTTCCAGAACGTTATCATCTCCGCCGAAATCATAACCCCACACTTCCTGTAAAATTTGCTTGCGTTCTAAAACCTGGCGTGGATGACGTAAAAACATATGTAACAAATTGTATTCTGTGAGTGTAAGGTTTAGCCGTAGTGTACCCCGGTTGGCCTCGTGAGTCAGTAAGTCAATTTGAATATCAGAATAATTTAATTGCTGAGTCTGCCCTGCCGGATCAACCCGTCGAATCAGAGCATGTACACGGGCAACCAGTTCAGCAGGAGCAAATGGTTTTACCAGATAATCATCTGCACCAGTTTCCAGACCATCCACTCTGTTTTCAATCTCGTCTCTGGCCGTTAACATGAGTATCATTGTCCGGTTATCATCAGCCCGCAACCGGCGGATCAACTCAAGCCCATTCATCTTTGGCATCATCCAATCGACGATTAGAAGATCGGGCTTATGTAGATCAGTCAGCTTTAATGCCTCCAGGCCATTTCCAGCAGTGAAAACTGTGAAGTTCTCGTAAACCAGTGTACGAGAAAGCATTTTCAGCAATTTTTGATCATCATCAACAATCAATACAGTGGGCATACACGCTGCTCTTTATCCAATAATAAGATGATATTGAATATACACGAATCTTCTGTGAAATTGCTGTGAAAAAACGCAATTATGCGTTATTAAGTATGATTTCACAGGTGATTCACAGCCTTATCACGGGAGCATCACAGCCTTTTCATATATTATGACTTGGATCGAAAAAACTATATTGTTGGGAATTCGTAATGAAAAAACCACTCTTGTTCTTGCTCCTCTTGGTTCCATCGGTTTTGCTGCAATCATGTTCAACCCAAAATACTAATGATGAAACGGACATGGCAGCTGCTATTTATACATCCGTAGCTGCGTCACTTACTGCTCAGTCATCGAACTTACCAACAGAAACCAGTACGCCCATACCAACTACTACATTCACACCAACGATTGAAAAAATTGTGATTCCTACACTGGCCCAGGATGCCATGACTGCCGTATCTGATGCTCTGGTCTGTGACAATGCCGCTTTTATCGGGGATGTTTCAATTACCGACGGCACTATCCTCTCTCCGGGTGAAACATTTACTAAGACCTGGCGGGTTCAAAATACGGGTTCCTGTGCCTGGACAACCACCTATTCGTTAAGTTTCAATTCTGGAGAACTAATGGGTGGAAGTACTGTTACTTTCCCTTATTCTGTTTCTTCTGGAAATCAGATGGATATTTCTGTTGATCTCACCGCACCTACAGATGTAGGAACTTATGTCGGATACTGGAAGTTTCAGAACGCAGGCGGTACGATATTCGGCCAAACACTATATGTTCAGATTGTTGTAGCCGAGAGTACTGCAACCAGCACCTATACCCCTACATCCACATCTGAAGCCACTGAAACCCCCACTCCGACGACCGAAGCCGCAACAGCGACAACTGCTCCCACCGAGACCCCGGAAGAAACTGTTTCTGACGATATAACATCAGAAACCGAAACCACCGAATAATTTATTCATTATCCCCATTAGCCGATTATTATTCGCAGGAAATACCCAAAAATCAGAAAAGAACCTGAGTTTGCTTTTCAGGTTCTTTTTTGGGGGTCAGATTTTTTGATTTTCCTATGAAGCAGATTGGTTTACCGTATTTTTTAGCAGAACAACCTGGTTTCGTCCATTACCTTTTCCCCTATAGAGCGCTTTATCCGCTCTGTCGATACACTCGTTTATTCCAAGATCTGAGGTGCATTCCGCAACTCCGAATGTCATGGACAAGTGAATCTCGCGCCCTTCTAGAGAGATGGGGGTTTGTGAAATTACCATTCTCATACGATCAGCCACCTCGCGGGCTTCATCCCCTCCGGTCTCCGGAAGAAGGATCAAAAATTCCTCTCCGCCCCAACGGGCAACGATATCCTTCGTGCGGGTAGCACTTTTCAGCAAGGCAGCTATACTGACCAGTACTTGATCTCCGAACATGTGCCCGTATTTATCATTAAACGTTTTGAAATGATCAACATCAGCCATTATGATGGAAAAGATCTTTCCATTAATTTGTAGACGGTTCTCTTCCTCCCCCATCCTTTCCACGATGGTCCGTCTATTTTGCAGGGCAGTTAATGGATCAGTACGTGCCAGCGAATCCAGTTGTGTATTGGCTTCCCGTAGTCTTTGCTCCACCTCATTGGTTGTAATTTGGTAAAAGAGCGCTACGGAAGCGAAGGATGCAAAAGCCAGAAAAATATTCCCCATGTTGGTCAGGTTTGACTGCCAAATGTCCAATTGGTATATCTGTGGTTGATTTTGAGATAAGAGAAAAAGGCAGGTATACAGCACAAAAAGCAGAAGGCTGGAAAATATTTTTATCCCCGTCTTCCAAGTTGGCCAGAAAAAAAGAAAGGGGACAAGCACGATCAAGTAATAATGAAAACCGCTGTTCCAACCAACATAATAAACTGCTCCACAGGCATGCAGCACAATTTCGGATGTTCCGATAATAAAAGCCGGTATGAAAATGTCTTTTCGAGTACATAGAATCCCAATAAATAGGGACATTGTACTGAATATATTCAAAATAACCATTTCTTTTATTCCAAGCCACAGGAACAAAAGTATGAAAGTGGCATGTCCGAGAAAACTGGCGATCAGTGCCTTTTCCAATACAAAAGACAATCGTTTCTTACCAGCCTCACTTAAACGCCTCGGTCTTTTCTGCATTTTCTGATTTTCCGGTGAGATTTCAGAGTCAATATCAACATAATCCCAATTTTGTGAATTATCCATCAATTTTGGATTAAAAAGAAGAGGGTTTCGTAACCTCTTCTTTTGCGGTTTGTATGATATTTGTCTTACAACACGTCACAATTATTTTCAATGAAACACTACAACTTTTTATCGAAAATCCCATACCAATGCGATTACTAAATTTATGCTACTTTTTGCATGGTCATAGTCGGGATAATTTTTGGCGTTCCATTTTGAATATGATTATCTTGTCTTATATTTAATTCGCCGTTTGGGGATTTTAAAGATTATTGCATACTTATAATCAGAACCAATAAAGCAAACCATACATCAAATTTCACAGACCACAGGCACTGTTCCAATAATTGCGTCCTTATCCCAAAAACGAGAGCTCTTTTAGCAATTAGGAATAGACGATAAATTTGAATACGGGTAAGTGACCTAAAAAAAAACAGCCGCCTGCAAAAAAATTATTCTACAGACGGCTTACATTAATGTCTTTCAATTACCGTCCGGTTTCAATCGGGAACCCTTTATTTTGCCATTCTGTAACTCCACCTGCCATACTGGTGACATCCATGAAACCGGCTTTAAGCAATATATCTCTTCCCTCAGCACTTCTGTTTCCTGTCCGGCAGACAACTACCACAACTTTATCTTTTGGAACCATATCCAATTGCTGAGAGAGTGACCCCAATGGGATCAGGGTCGCACCAGGGATATGGAATTGATCCCACTCACTCTGTTCGCGTACATCAAGGAAAAATGCGCCTTCGTCACGCAGCTGAGAAGCTTTCTCAACGGATATCTCCGCTGACATATTTCCCTTTGGAGTCCCTGGAGCAAATACTAAAATAATTATGGCTAACACTGCCACACCGGCAACAATCCAAATCCATGCAGGTGTTGTAGCTCTTTGTTTTTTCAGGGCGCGTTTAGTAGTCTTTTTTGACATATACTTCTCCAAGGGTTGATTTTATCAATATGATTCCACACATACATCTTAGATGCAAGGGTTTTAAAAAGGTTTCACACTAGTGCAATGAATTGACCTGTAAGTATAGATTTGTTGGTTAAAAAAGTGTAGGATATTCATAAATTCTTCACAAACCGATGGTACAGTCTATCCATGTCAGAAACTGAAAAAAAGAAAATTCTTATCGTTGATGATGAGCCGCAAATTGTTCGTGTTCTCCAGGGATATCTGGAAAATGCGGGTTTCAAGGTTGTAAGTGCAATTAATGGGAACATAGTCCTCAAAATTTTTCAGGAAGAAAAACCAGATTTTGTCATTCTGGACCTAAACCTTCCGGGACTGGATGGGCTCGAGATCTGCCGCAGGATTCGCCAGGACTCGAGCGTTCCTATACTCATGCTAACAGCCCGATCAGAAGAAGCAGATAGAATCGTTGGTCTGGAACTGGGCGCGGATGACTATATTGTGAAACCCTTTAGCCCTCGTGAAATTGTAGTCAGGGTTAAAACGATCTTTCGCCGCGTATCCGGCGGTGAAAGCCTAAAATCACAGATTGTGCGAGCCGGTGACCTTTTCATTGATGTTGACCGGCATCTTGTTTCTCTTTCCGGTCAACCCATTGACCTGACTCCTACAGAATTTGACATATTACTCACCCTTGCCAGACAACCCAAACGAGTCTTCTCACGTGCCCAGATCATGGAAAATGCTCTGGGCTCTTCATTTGAAAGTTTTGATCGCACGATTGACACTCATATCAAAAATATCAGGCTGAAGCTTGAGCCGGATCCTAAAAACCCAAGATTCATTCAAACCGTTTTTGGTCTGGGTTACAAATTTGAAGCAGGTGATGATGCGAATTAGCCTTCTTTTCAAACTTATGGGGGCATTTCTGGTATTGATCCTGGTAAGCGCTTTAGTGATTTCCATCTCTACACTTTCCGGCACAAGGCAGGCGTTCAACCAGTATTCTTCGAATAACCGCAGGGAATGGTCACTTCGTCTCGTTTCAGATCTTGCTGATTTTTACAGTACTTCTAACAGCTGGTCCGGAGTGGAGCAGTTTTTGACTACCGAAATCAACAACATCGCCCAGACGACCGGTTTTCCAGGAAGGGGACGAAATGACCGATCGGATAAGGAACATATTTTTCAATTTGGCAACGGAATGGATGGATACAACCTGCGCGTCATGCTGGCTGATCAGACCGGAATAGTTCTTTTCGATTCGCACAATGAAATGGTGGGGGAAAAAATAGTTAAGGAAGAACTTGAAGCGGCTTACCCGGTTTCCGTATCCAATGATCAAATCGGGAGCCTGCTGGTTTCCAGCGGAGGGATAATATCCGGATCACCTGCCGCTAATTTTCTGGAATCTGTAAACCATTCAATTGTATTCTCCGTGCTGGCAGGGGTGCTTATTGCCATCATTATGGGCGCCCTGTTGTTCAATCAATTCACGTCCCCATTGCGGCAATTACAAAAAGCCGCCGTCGAGGTAGGCAAAGGTGATTTCAATCAACGGGTCAATATCCGTTCTCGTGATGAATTCTCAGATGTGGGAAAGTCTTTCAATCAGATGGCTGAAAGTCTGGAAAATGCCGAGATTGCCCGTCAACATTATATGGCAGACATCGCCCATGAGCTTCGAACACCTCTGACTGCCATTCAGGGGACTGTAGAGGCCATGCAGGATAAAATTCTTCCCCTTGATGAAGAGCAATTATCCATCCTTCATACTCAGGCAACTTTATTAAACCGTCTCGTGGAAGATCTTCGCCTGCTATCTCTGGCGGAGACCGGTCATTTAAAACTCATGCGATCCCAGGTTAATCCTACAGAATTGATCAGGCAGGCTTTGGACGGAATGAAAGCCATTGCAACAACTAAAAGTATTACACTACAGACAGAGATTGATCCCGCGATTCTGGTCTGGTCACTCGATTCACACCGGTTTATTCAGATTCTCAACAATCTGCTGGGCAATGCCATCCGATACACCCCTGAAGATGGAACGATATATATAAGAACACACCTGATTAACCACAATACACTTGAACTACGGGTAATTGACACGGGTACAGGTATCGGTTCGGATGACCTGCCCTATGTCTTTGACCGTTTCTTCCGGGCAGACAAATCGCGTGCCCGTATCAGCGGCGGTTCCGGTCTTGGGCTGGCGATCGTCAAACATCTTGTTGAAGCTCATGGCGGGAAAATTTTTGTGAATAGTCCTGTATTCAAGAATGAGCCTGGCCAAAGCATGGGAACTGAATTCGTTTTACGTTTTCCATCAGCTGATTGATCTTGATTTTTTAATCTGCGCTCGTTGATACAAGTTCGATCATTTCTTCAATCCATTGGACATAGAGATCCTCATACCGTTCTCCGAAACGGCGCGTCGCATCCCACATAACTACATCATCAGCTAATTGAGGAAATTCATCTCTGGCTGCCTGAATTGACCGTAAGCACTCATTGCGGTAATACTCCACTTGTTTCAAATGAAGATCCCGTTGAATTTGAAGCTGTGCGAGGATGGCCTGTTTCTTCATACTGGCAGAAAAGAACATCTTCAACACCAACGTTTCTTTCTTGGGGCTGCATTCCAGATATGGTTCGTTTAGCCATTCCAGAAAAGCAGATTTCCCTTCTTTAGTGATCAGATAAAGCCGTTTATCCGGTTTACCCTCTTGTTCTCTGATGGAGGAATCTACATATCCGTCTTCTTGAAGGTGGCCGAGGGTTGTATAGATCTGGCTTAATTTTGCATGCCAGAAATGTGTGGTCGAACGATCCATACGCTGCTTGATGTCATATCCAGTCATTGGACCATAGGTCAAGAATCCCAGAATGGAAAGTGTTAAATCAAGCCTTGACACTATTATCAGTTCCCTTATAATTAGCTCAATGATCATTCAGACCGTATCCCTGCATCATCATTCATTATCCTCCCCCAACTGATCGGCGGAGTCTTTTTCATATCTCTGGAAAATGCGAAAACCAACCCCCGGTCAACCGGGGGATTTTTTTATCCCAAAGGATGAACCATGCTTGATCGAGAACTAACTGATTTACGGCTTTCCCTTCCCTCAAAAGGCAGACTGGCAGAAGAGACCATGGATTTCCTTTCAGATTGCGGTCTGACTGTATATCGCCCGAATCCACGTCAGTATGAAGCAGTCATACCTGCATTACCAAATGTCAGAGTTTTATTCCAACGCCCACCTGATATCGTAGTCAGTGTTCGTGAAGGAACGGTTGATTTTGGAATCACCGGTCTCGATGTCGTGGAAGAACGCAAAGGGGACCTGAATGAAGTCATGGTCATCCATGATGCCCTGAATTTCGGGCAATGCCGTCTTAACCTCGCCATACCAGAATCCTGGACAGATGTTTCCTCGGTGGATGCACTGGTGCAAAAAACCACTACATTAAATCGAAAACTCCGGGTTGCCACAAAATATCCTGAACTGACTGGAAAATTCCTCTCCACCAAAAAGATTCCCCACACTCTGATCCCCGCGGAAGGAACACTGGAAACAGCGCCATCCATCGGATATGCAGATATGATCTGTGATATTGTTTCTTCCGGTCAAACCTTGCGTGATAACCGTCTCATTGCCTTGCCTGATGGCTGCCTGTTAACATCTGAAGCGGTCTTGATCGCAAACCGCAATTCCCTGCAAAGCAGACCAGAAGCACTTCAAGCTGCACGCTATATGTTGGAGTTCTTTGAAGCTCATTTACGGGCCAATGAAAACCTTTCCATTTTTGCAAACATTCGTGGAGCATCCCCGGAAGCTATTGCAGAATCTATTTTCAAATCTTGTGATATTCCCGGTCTTCAAGGTCCTACGATCTCCCGTGTCATTGTGCGTGAACCGGGTGAAAACTGGTATGCCGTAAATATCATCGTTCAACGTAATCATCTGTATAAAGCAATCACCGAACTTCGCTCCATTGGTGGTAGCGGTGTGGTTGTTTGCCCGGTTAAGTATATTTTCGATGAAGAACCTCCGCGCTTTACCGCCCTGCTGCAGGGTCTGAATGGGGACATATCATGAAAGCAGGAAACCGGATAGAGTCTATGCAGGCTTATACACCGATCGAACCTGTAGAAATACTGGCTTCCCGACTTGGAATCCCCAATGAACGGGTCATTAAACTGGACGCCAATGAAAATATTTATGGCCCGTCACCTTTAGTACGCGAAGCATTAGCCGGGTTGGATGTTATTCATATCTATCCCGATCCCGAGAGTCGTGCTTTAAGAGAATCTCTGGCTCTATTTCATAACATTCCAGCAAAGAACTTATTGGCAGGTTCTGGCGCGGATGAAATGATCGATCTCCTGCTTCGTGTGGTACTTGAACCCGGTGACCGCGTTGTCAATTGTGTCCCCACCTTCGGGATGTATGATTTTGACACGATCTTGAATTACGGAACTTGCATCAATATTCCACGAAATGCTGATTTTTCCCTGGACCTTCCTGCCATCCAGCATGCCGTCAGTGATCAGAATGCGCGGATCATTTTTGCCTGGTCACCGAACAACCCGGATGGACGTCTTCTCACAGCTGAGGAGTTTGAATTCTTACTGTCACTGCCTGCCCTGGTTGTACTGGACGAGGCTTACATAGAGTTTACCCAGAAGGATATGGACCTGGGAGCATCGAATTCACATCTCCGTCAAGTTACTAATAGGGAAAATCTGGTTGTATTACGGACTTTTAGCAAATGGGCTGGTTTGGCAGGATTGCGTGTCGGTTTTGGCGGGTTTCCTGATTGGCTGCTTGATGCGCTTTGGAAGGCAAAACAACCATATAATGTAAATGTGGCAGCCAGTGCAGCTGCCATCGCATCATTAAACGACAGGGACTATCTGGCAGCTAATGTGGCGAAAATACAGGCAGAGAGGTCCCGCCTGTTCGACAAACTGAACAACATCTCAGGGATCACTCCTTATCCATCCCAGTCCAATTTCATTTTATGTAAGGTTGATGGTCCACCGGCAAAACAGATAAAACTAGAACTGGCCGCAAAAGGTATTTTTGTCAGGTATTATGATAATTCGATGCTTAGCAATTACATCCGTGTATCCGTCGGACGACCCCAGGACACAGATGAATTGATTGGCCAATTGGAGGGATTATTATGACAGTCAACAATGAATTGAATTTATCCGAACGGGTCTCCGAAGTGTCGAGAAAAACATCAGAGACAAGCATCTTTGTAAAAATCAATCTGGATGGGTCAGGGAAATGTGATATTCAAACCGGTGTGGGTTTTCTGGACCATATGCTCACCCAGATCGGTTGCCATGGTCTGTTTGATCTAACCGTCCGTGCAAAGGGTGATCTGGAAGTGGATTGCCACCACACCGTGGAAGATGTGGGGCTGGCGCTTGGTGATGCGTTCTCCAAAGCGCTTAACACCAGGAAAGGTATCATACGCATGGGTGAAGCCACGGTTCCCATGGATGAGAGTTTGGCATTCACCTGTGTTGATTTTTCAGGCCGCCCGTATTGTGTGTTCAAACCTGCATGGCAGGGTGACACTGTCGGTTCAATGCCTGTCAGTTTGATTGAACACTTCTGGTCTTCATTTGCCATTACATCCGGAAGCAATTTGCATATCCGGGTCATGGAAGGCCGGGATAACCATCATATGGCGGAAGCGGTTTTCAAGTCAGCTGCCCGGGCGCTGCTTACAGCCACCCGGATTGACCCACGCCGCTCTGGATCAATACCATCGTCCAAAGGCTCGCTGCAGCAATCCCGGCAAGAGACAATATGAAAACTACGGTTGTGCAACTCATTGATGCGGGAACCGGAAATTTACAATCCGTTTTTAATGCCCTGCATAATCTGGGGGCTGAAATCAAGCTGGTTTCGGGAATGGCTGATTTCAGAGAAAATGAAAAGACCATACTTCCCGGTGTTGGAGCTTTTCGTCATTTTATGCGGGGTATGTTCGAACGGGGACTGGTCGAACCGGTTATGCAGATTGTAGAGTCAGGTATCCCCTTATTGGGGATTTGTGTCGGCATGCAGGCCATGTTCGATATCAGTGAAGAAATGGGTGACACACCCGGCCTGGGTGTCTTCCCCGGTAAAGTAAAACGTTTCCCTGACCAGGCTGGATATAAAGTTCCACAAACAGGTTGGAATGAGATCGCACACGATGGCACGTCTCCCCTCTTTAAGAACATCAAAACAGGTTCGTTCTTTTATTTCAACCATTCCTATTATTGCCATCCATTATCTGAACGAAATACACTCGCCACAACGGATTACATCCTCCCGTTTTCTTCTGCAGTTGTGAATGGCAATACATTTGGGGTCCAATTTCATCCAGAAAAAAGCCAGAAACTCGGTCAACAGCTTCTTCAAAATTTTCTTGATCTATAAATTTACGGAAACCATCAAATAATATTATGAAATCATTTACCATTTTTCCAGCAATTGACTTGCGTAGTGGTCAGGTTGTCCGCCTGACGCAGGGAGACCCCGGTCGCCAGAAAACTTACAGCAACGATCCTGAGTCTGTGGCAAAATCCATGCTCAAACAGGGGGCTACCTGGTTGCATGTCATCAACCTGGATGGCGCTTTCGGCGATTCATCCACTGCGAACCTTCAGGCAGTTTCAAAAATAGCCGGAGTTGTGGAACAGAATAAAGCCTGCATCCAATTCGGAGGCGGACTTCATTCCAGGGAACAGGTCGATCGTATCCTATCCAGTGGTGTGTCCCGTGCAATTCTGGGCAGCATGGCTGCCAGACAACCGGAAATTGTCCGTGATCTGGTTCAACAGTACGGAGCGGATAGAATAGCCGTCAGCCTTGATGGACGTGATCAAAAGGTAATGGTTTCCGGTTGGCAGGAATCCTCAGGTATTGGAGTTTTCGACCTTGCCGGACGCCTTAAAGCCATGGGACTGGAATGGCTGGTCTATACAGACATTGCCCGCGATGGGATGCAGACAGGCAGTGATTTTGACACGACTGTCAAACTGGCGCGCGAAACCGGCCTTAATGTGATTGCATCCGGTGGAGTTTCCACACTCGAAGAAGTGGAAAAGTTGAAAAGCCAGGGCGTGTCCGGCGCCATTATCGGTCGCGCGCTATATGAAGGCACGATAGCTCTGAATGACGTTCTCAAGATCGCACAAAAGGAACAGGTATAAGCATGCTAACGAAACGCATCATTCCCTGCCTGGATATTAAAGATGGGAGAGTGGTTAAAGGGGTTCAATTCTTGAACCTGCGAGATGCCGGAGATCCAGTGGAACAGGCCAGAACATACGATGAAGCCGGCGCGGATGAACTTGTTTTCCTCGATATATCCGCCAGCGCAGCCGGGAAAGCAACCTGTATTGAAGTAGTTAAACAGGTCGCACAGGCAGTTTTTCTTCCTTTCACAGTTGGGGGCGGTATTCGATCCGTCGATGATATGCGCAATCTACTGCTGGCCGGTGCGGATAAAGTCAGTATCAATACTTCGGCAGTCCAGAATCCAGCGTTGATCACAGAAGGAGCACAGGCATTCGGAAGCCAATGCATCGTTCTGGCCATTGATGCCCGAAAACTATCCGGGAACTTTCCTTCAGGTTATGGCGTAACGATCCATGGTGGGCGGACGCCGGTCGACATGGATGCGGTGGAATGGGCCAGACAGGGAGTCGAATTTGGCGCCGGAGAGATACTACTTACCAGCATGGACCGGGATGGTTCATTAATTGGGTTCGATATCGAATTGACCAGCGCAGTTGCCGAAGCTGTCTCCGTTCCGGTAATCGCTTCCGGAGGAGCCGGTTCCATGCAACATTTCGCCGATGTATTAACCCGGGGAAAAGCGGAAGCAGCCCTTGCAGCTTCACTTTTTCATGATGGCATCCTTCCGATCCCGGTTCTGAAAGAATATTTACATGACAAATCAATACCGGTTCGCCGGATGTAGGAAATTCAAAGGTCTGATATGATGATACAAGAATTGGAACCTGGGTTTGATTCAAGTGGCCTGATCACTACCGTAGTACAGGATGACAAAACCCATGCCGTGTTAATGGTTGCATGGATGAACAGGGAAGCATATGATCTCACCCGAAAAACGCGGAAAGCACATTTCTGGTCACGCTCGAGGAAAGAATTATGGCTCAAAGGGGCAACTTCCGGAAATATTCTATCTGTAACATCCATATGGATTGACTGTGATGCCGACACCTTGCTTTTGAGAGTCAACCCCGCTGGACCAGCCTGTCATACCGGTCAGACATCCTGTTTTTTTCGTGAAATCGAATTTACCGATTGAATGGACCAACAATGAAGATCAATGAGCTATACACCACAATTCTTGACCGAAAACAAAATCCCACTTCAGCTTCTTATACTGCCCGCTTGTTTGATTCCGGTCAGGATGAAATATGCAAGAAGGTCGGAGAGGAAGCAATTGAAGTTATAATTGCAGCCAAGGGACAGGGTAAAACCCGCCTGATTGAAGAGATTTCTGATCTAACCTATCATGTGCTTGTATTGATGGCCCAGAACGAGGTCACACCTGATGATATTCTGGGGGAGTTGACGAAACGGCATAAATGAAAAAGACGATCATGCTATTTGATATGGATGGAGTTTTGGTGGAACCCCGGCGTTATCGGGCTTCACTCCAGAGGACCATGGATTTCTTCGGAAAACTGATGGGGTGGGATCACATGTACCCCGGAGAAGAGACCATTGCCTGGTTTGAAGCCAGAGGAATTATCAGTGAATGGGACATCGCTCCGCTCTGTATAGCCAGTGTGATCGAAGTTTTGCTGGAAAACCACCCGGAATTAAAGATACCGGCAGACCTCCTGTCATTTTGTGAAATGATCAAAGCCTCCGGAATTCCCAATCCGGATGCCCAGATTGAATCCATCATTGGACAGCTTCCATCAATGAAAAAAGCCGGTTACACGTATTGTGACCTTGTTTTATATCTCATTGAATCGGGTCCGGCAAAAATTACCTTCAACCGTCTGGCTGGAACTCCGCTCATTGAAAACCTTTTGCAGCAATCCCGTAATGTCCACCAGAATCTGATCACGCGGGTGTTTCAGGAAATCTTCCTTGGACAGATCGCTTTTGAAAATTCATTCCATCTGGCAAGCATTTGCTCAAGATATGCGGTGCAGAATATCGTTGATCGTCCATTAATAACACCCCGCTGGAATGATCAATTAAAAAAACGTTGGGAAATTGGCGCTGTTGAGCTGGCCATACTGACTGCCAGACCATCTGCGGAAGATTATCCTGCCGGAGATGGTCGAATCGAATTTTCTCCCGAAGCAGACATTATTATCAACCAACTGGGTTGGAACCGGTTCCTTCTGGTCGGGCAGGGACAATTGCAATTTATTGCCGACCAATTGGGTTGTTTTACCGTTGATTTGATCAAACCATCACCCGTGCACGCACTTGGCGCCATCGGCACTCTGATTACCAAGAACATGGTTAATTCTTTCCAGGCAGGTTGGGATCTTTTTAATGGCAATGATACAGAGTTTTTTAGATCCTTCCCCGAATTGGATATTCATGTATTTGAAGACGCACCAGTCGGGATCAGGGGAGCTTCCCGGGCAGCCGATCTGTTGGATTCCCAGGGGGTCAGGGTTCAATTAACAAAATGGGGAATATCCTCCGACCCAAACAAAGTGAAGGAACTTCAGAATCTGGGAGCCTTGATCGTCCCTGATGTCAACGAAGCCCTGGAAATGATCCCCGCATTATCGTAATTTTGTCGATACGGAAAATGTAAATAAAAGACTATTTCCCGGCAATCCATTACCGGATCCAATGGTAAACTGGATTTAGTTTACTTTCAGGATAGTTTTATGCCCAAATATTCTTCAACCGCCATATCCCATCCAAATATAGCTTTTATCAAGTACTGGGGCAATCGTGATGCAACCTTTCGCATTCCGGTAAATGGATCCATTTCCATGAATTTATCCGGATTGGAAACCCGGACAAGCGTCAGCTTTGATAAAGGGTTTGAAAGGGATATGTTGATCCTCAATGGTAAAGCGGCGGTTTCACAGCAAACACAGCGGGTTTCTGTTTTCCTCGATATTGTTCGTACAATGGCCGGGATTTCCTTCCCTGCCCGGGTGGAAAGCGCGAATAATTTTCCTACCGGCACCGGGATTGCCTCCTCAGCGGCGGCATTCTCAGCCCTGGCAGTAGCTGCCAGCAAAGCCGCGGGGTTGGATCTGGACGAAAAAGCGTTGACCCGTCTGGCACGCCGCGGTTCGGGTTCGGCCAGTCGGTCTGTTCCCGGTGGTTTCGTGGAATGGCTGCCAGGCACTAATGATGAAGACTCATACTCCGTATCCATTGCCCCGGCATCCCATTGGGACCTGGTGGATATCATCGCGGTAGTGGCCACCGGAGAAAAAAAGGTAGGTTCGACCGAAGGGCATGGAATAGCCACCACAAGCCCGCTTCAGGAAGCCCGTGTGGCGGATGCACCGCGCCGCCTCCAGCTTTGCCGTGAAGCCATCGTAAATCGTGACTTCGAAGCCCTGGCCGCAGTGGTGGAACTGGATAGCGATATGATGCATTCCGTGATGATGACTTCCTCGCCTCCGCTTTTCTACTGGGAACCGGCTTCTTTACGGATTATCAAATCGATCCCGCAGTGGCGCATGGAAGGAATTCCCTGCGCCTATACACTGGATGCAGGTCCCAATGTCCATGTGATCTGTCCGGCTGCCTCAAAGGATTCGGTTATCACCCGTCTCCACCAGGTTAAAGGTATCTCACAATTGTTGAAATCCAAGCCTGGAGGTCCGGCCAGTCTTGCAAACTGATTAGAAGTTTATAAGAACGATTCAATCGCAGAATAAACTGACTATAATACTAAGAGAACAGGCATTTCAGCCTGAATAATTCGTACAGGAAATTGAATGGATTTCAATCTTTTAATAACAATACTTGAGTTTGTACTGGCATTTGGGCTTCTACTGTTTCTGCATGAGTTCGGACATTTCATCACTTCACGCCTCTTTGGCATTGAAGTGGAAGAATTCGGCTTTGGATTTCCACCCCGCCTGGTCAAATTGTTCACCTGGAAGGGCACAGAATTTACCCTGAACTGGATTCCTTTTGGGGCATTTGTGCGTCCCAAAGGTGAGAACGATCCGGAAGTTCCCGGCGGACTGGCATCCGCCAATCCATGGAAACGTCTCGGGGTTCTGGTCGGTGGTCCGTTCATGAACATCCTGACCGGCATCATCATCTTTACAATCCTCTTTTCCAAAACCGGTGCACCGGATACAAAAACCGTTCAGATCGTGGAAGTTGCCAAGGGGTCTCCTGCTGAAATTGCCGGCATTCTTCCGGATGACATCGTCCTGAAAGTCAATGAAACGGATATCACCGGTACGTCTGAACTTTCATCTATCGTAAAGGGGAATCTGGGTAAGGAGATCACTATCACGCTTGGTCGGGCTGACAATACCTTTAAAGTAAAAGCCACACCCCGAATTGATCCACCGCCCGATCAGGGTTCCCTGGGAATCGTTATGGGCAACCCTGTGAGACCCATCTCCTTTTTTCAGGCCATACCCTATTCTCTGATCACTACTGCTGCACAGGGTGCTGCTTTAATCACCATTCCGGTCCAATTGATCCAGGGTCAGGTGGCAGCTGAAGATGCGCGCATGGTCGGGCCTGTGGGTATGTATGACATCTATTCCCAGGTGCGGACACGCGATATAACAGCCGAAGCCCAACCCGCCAGCCAGGCAGCTGACTCCCTCAACCGGTTCTGGTTGTTAGGTATTATTTCCATTGCCCTTGGTTTTACCAATCTCCTTCCCCTGCCGGCGTTGGATGGAGGTCGCATTTTGTTTGTACTGCCGGAAATCCTCTTCCGGAAACGCATCCCTGCCCAGTATGAAAATATGGTCCACCTCATAGGGTTTGCCGCTCTGCTTGCATTGATGGTTTACATAACCACTCAGGATATCACCAATCGCATCGTACTTCCCTGACAGGTAATCCACTATATGACCCAAAACAGTAATTCGATACCTTTTAACACTGTTCTTGAAGCACTCCAGGAATCTGCAAAACCATTCCCCCAGAGTTATCTGACCCGCTTCTCAGATATCCCTTCATCTGACCTATCATTGCTGAAGAGAACCTGGGTGGATGTTAAACCCAAGCGCCGCCTGTCCCTTGTGGAAGCGTTGATCAAATTCAATGATGAAAATACTATAGTCTGTTTTGATGATGTGGCTGTTTTCTTCCTGACAGATCACGATGCCCGTGTTCGGGCTGCGGGAGTTCGCTTATTGCGTGAATCGGAAGATCCACGTGTCGTTGATCGTCTGATACACCTTGTTGAACGCGATAATCAACTGCTTGTGCGTGCCGCGGCTGCCAGCGGGCTTGGTGCGTTCGTCCTCCTCGGTGAATTGGATAAAATATCGCCGGAAAAACTTTCCCGAATTGAACATGTTCTTCTTCCCCGGATCACCGGCACTGATGATGATTTGGTACGCCGCAGCGCTCTAGAAGCCATGGGTTATTCCAGTCGAAAAGAAATGCCTCATCTGATCTCAGAAGCATTTGAAGAAACAGATCCGGATTGGGTAGCCAGTGCTCTTGTCGCCATGGGTCGGTCTGCGTCCGATGAGTGGGAAATGCATGTGCTGCGAAGCCTGTTCCATCCGGATGTGGTTGTTCGCATTGAAGCCATTCGCGCAGCCGGTGGTCTGACATTGTCGCGTGCAGTTGAACCCCTATTGGAAATGCTCGATTCCGGTGGAGAAACAAACAGGGAAATCCGTCACGCAGTCATTTGGTCACTTTCCGAAATCGGTGGTGAAAAAGTCAATGCCGCTCTTGAATCTCTACTTGATAATGCCGTAACGGATGAAGAAGCTGATTTTATCGAAGAAGCCATTGAGAATGTCGGATATTCCAATGGCTCTCTCGGACTGGATTTCCTTGATCTGAACAATCTTGAAAAATCCGGCGGCGGATATGATGATTCGCTCGATGAATACCCGGATGGGCTTGAAGGTGATTCGGAAGATGAATTATCGTTTGACGATGAAACGGGACGTGAATATGACTGAACAACAAGATGACCGTTTGCATGCCATTGTTGAAGGTCATGTTCAGGGAGTCGGTTTCAGGTATTATGTGTTGAATTGCGCTCAGCAACTCAACCTTACCGGCTGGGTGCGCAACACTCACGAGGGGAACGTGGAGGTAATTGCGGAAGGAAAGCGGGCAGACCTGAATGATTTACTCGATGCGTTGAAGCAGGGGCCGCGCATGTCTTTCGTAGCCCGTGTACGCGAGGATTGGGAACCCGCCCGTGGAGAATTCCGGCTCTTCGATGTCCGGATGACGTACTGAGTTAATCTTCTCCGGTCAACAACCGGATTTTCTTCCATGGGGGCATGTCTGACTGGTCTGCCAGTTCATTGCGTAGTTCATAAATCTGGTCTCGTAATGCAGCCGCCCGTTCAAATTCCAGATCCTTGGCCGCCTGTTTCATCTGTTTTTCCATTTCATGGATTATCCGTTGCAGCTCCCGAACCGGCATAACCCCGGAATCTTTCCCTGCCTTGTATTCTCCTTTTTTCTCTGCAATGCTCTGGGAAACAGATAAGCGTTCCGTCAGATCGTGTACAGCTTTCATAACAGTAACCGGTTCAATATTATGGTCCCGGTTATAGGCAGACTGTTTTTCGCGGCGCCGGTTCGTCTCATCAAGAGCGTACTTCATGGAATCGGTCATCCTATCGGCATACATGATCACTGTACCATTGACATTCCGCGCCGCTCTGCCGATGGTCTGGATCAAAGCTGTTCCGGATCGCAGAAAACCTTCCTTATCCGCATCAAGGATTCCGATCAATGATACTTCCGGGAGGTCCAAGCCCTCCCGCAGCAAATTGATTCCCACCAGAACATCGTAGGTTCCCAGACGAAGATCACGCAAAATGCTAACCCGTTCCAATGTATCGACTTCAGAATGCAGGTAATGCACTTTGATGCCGATTTCCTTCAAATAATCGGACAGGTCTTCGGACATACGCTTGGTTAATGTTGTTACCAGCGTACGTTCACCTCTTTCAACCCGTTTATTAATCTCCGCAATCAGATCATCCACCTGCCCTTTGGTTGGTCTGACTTCCACCTGGGGATCAACCAATCCCGTTGGACGGATGATCTGTTCGGCAATCTGTTCAGCATGCTGCAGTTCATACGGTCCCGGTGTTGCTGAGGTATAAATCGCATGTCCCATACGTGATTCGAATTCTTCGAACATTAACGGACGGTTATCCAACGCGGATGGGAGCCTGAATCCGTATTCTGTCAGAACGCGTTTCCGCGACTGGTCCCCGTTGTACATTCCCCGCACCTGGGGGATGGTCATATGCGATTCATCAATAAAAAGGAGATATTCACTGGGAAGATAGTCCATCAGCGTCCATGGGGCAGATCCCGCCGGACGCTGGTCGAGGTGGCGTGAATAATTCTCAATCCCGGCACAGTAACCGACCTCTTTCAGCATTTCAATATCGTAACGGGTCCTTTGTTCAATACGCTGGGCTTCAAGTAATTTGTCATTGGCCTTGAAATAATTCAGCTGGTTTTCCAGTTCCAAATCGATATCTTCAATGGCTTTCTTGAGGCGATCTTCATTGGCAATGTAATGCTTTGCCGGGTAGATATCAACCGAAGAAGGGTTTTCATAGATCTCACCGGAAACCGGATTCAATGATGTGATCTTTTCTATTTCGTCACCGAAGAAAGTGGCACGGTATATCTTCTGTTCTTCATAAGCAGGAAATATCTCCAACGTATCACCGCGAACCCGGAATGTTCCCGGGCGCAGTTCCATATCATTGCGTTGATACTGGCTTTCCACCAACTGTCGCAAAAGCGCGTTCCGGCGGAATATCTCGCCGGTCTGCAAATGGACCATCACGCGTCCGTAGTTGGCAGGATCACCAAGTCCATAAATGCAGGAAACCGAAGCGACAATAACCACATCCTTGCGCGACATTAAAGCCGCGGTGGCAGCCAACCTCAGGCGGTCGATCTCCTCATTAATATCTGTCTCTTTCTCTATATAGAGGTCCCTTTGAGGGACGTACGCTTCCGGTTGGTAATAGTCGTAGTATGAAATGAAATATTCCACGGCATTCTCAGGAAAGAACTCGCGGAACTCTGCATACAATTGAGCAGCCAGGGTTTTATTATGGGCCATCACCAGGGCAGGCATTTGAAGCTGCTGAATGATGTTCGCCATGGTGAATGTCTTACCGGTTGCCGTCGCCCCCAGTAAAACCTGATGTTGCATCCCCCTTTTTACACCTTCAACCAGTTGGTCAATCGCCGTGGGTTGATCACCTGTGGGAATATACGGAGCGGTCAGTTTAAAGTCCACTTAATCCTCAAACGTTGCAGATAATCCAGTACAAATATTCTATCACAGATAGACCGGCTGCAACCGGAATATTGAAAAACCTGTTCCCCTTTCAATAAGGGTCGGGTGGAAAACTCCCTGCGGGGGCATACCAATCCCCTGGATCAACATCCGTAGTGACAGAATTCGCCATAACACTGACTTCAATCAGTGAATGATCAGTGCATTCGACTGTCAAACCACAGGTTACAAATTTTGTATACCCTGCGGAGATGTCTGCATCATGTGCGTTAACCGGATAGGCAAATACATGGTAGGCTCCTACAGGCAATCCCTGAAGTCCATAAAGTCCCCCTTCGTAATCTACCGTGGCTAATGTTTCGCCTGTTGCAATATTAACCGCGACGATGCGTAATGGTGGTATGGTTTCAGACGGGTAAGAAAGTCGTCCGGAGATGGAACCGATTTCCGGACGGACCAGTGTTGCAAAAGTAACCGGTATTGTAGGTGCCGGTGTGTTGGTCACTGCGTCCTGTTCCAGGGCAACCACTGTAGTTTTCAAACTTGACATGGTTGCCTCTTTCTCTTTCTCCCCTGGTTTGACCAGATAGGGTGACGAGAATAGCGAACACATGACGGAAGAACCGGACAAAATCAGACAAAGGATGATAATGGGGTATCGATTGATCAGGGTTTTCATCTTTCCAATTCCCGTCCACGATTGTGGCATATAGTATTCTCAGGGTTGTCGGCGGAATAATCCTTGCTTGTTTGGATTGATTTCGCTTAAATCGGTGCCGGCGTCGACTATTCTTCCAATTCGATGTAAATACGCTTGTTGATCTTTCCCTTTGACTTGTAATCAGCTATACGCATTTTGCCAACTTCGCGTGTATTGGCCACGTGTGTTCCGCCATCCGCCTGCAGGTCCAACCCGACAATCTCGATGGTGCGAACTTCAGCGATACCAGGTGGAAGTAGGTTGATTTTGGTCCTGATCAGGTCGGGAATCTGGAAAGCTTCTTCACGTGGCAGGATCTTTACTTTGACATCCCGGGCTGATACTAGTTATTATTTAACCCATATTAAATTAAACCCCACAATTTATTTTAAATTTTTTAAAATA
>CAYRHB010000015.1:0-4424 GCA_964424035.1 uncultured Leptolinea sp. | reverse complement strand
CTTTTGTAAGGTTTTCATATTCAATATCCATGCGGCCTTTTAGCGTCTCAATATCGCCACCTGTCACCTGGGCTCCATAATCTCGAAATACAACACCGCACAGGATGTGCATGGCTGTATGAGTTCGCATCAACTTAAACCGGCGCTCCCAGTCTAAATCACCAACAACTTCAGCGCCCAATGCGGGCAATCCACTTTCTGAAGCGATTTCGTGCAATACCCAAACGGTTTTTTTTTTAATTAAAAAACCCTAATATCCCCCCCCCCCAAAAAAATTTTTCCCTTTCCACAATTTTCCCCCCCCGCCGGGATAAAAAGCCGTTCGATCGAGGATTACACCATGGGCGGCTTCATCTACACCGGTTACTCTGGCTGAAAAAGTTTTTTCATAGGAATTTTTATGGCAAAGAATTTCGGTCATGAGTCTCTCCCGATTTCTGAGTTTTGATCATCATAATCATACTCGATTGTATGCAAAGAATTTTCCAGCCATCCTGATACATACCTGTTAACGCACCGGTCCCGCAGATAAACCCGGCAAGTGATATCTCAGTTGTTTCCCCTTATTGAAATATGGGGGCAAAAACAATCCGTTGTTATAAATCATTGATTGATAAACTATAAAAATTTTTGCCAGATAGACTATTTCCCGGCAAATGTGGGAGCGAGATTGGCAAGGAATGGTATTCCCACAAGAATACCATCAGATTGGCGGAGCATTAGTATGATCAATGTGATGATCAACAGAATGTCACAAACGCAGATAGTCGATGTTAAGAGGGATATTGTTTTCCATCTTTTTACATCTGTAGCCTGTTTCTTGATCAACGCATCAATTTTCACAAACCCCGAATAGACTTTTTTATCAAAGTCCTCGTTTTTTTGTGTTCGGCTTTCCATGGAGACGATCCAGTTGTTCAACTCATCCAGGTTTGTGATTGGTTTCTCCGGCATCCCGAATCCCCCGAAAAAAAGTAGGTTTTTCCTCTTTCGCGGATTATACGCCCGAAAGAGAACGATTATTTTAATGGTTCCCGGCGCAGGATCTATCGCCGAAGATCATTGAGTGCCCGGTTGAAATTTGCCAATCCGATTCGGATCTCTTCCGGGTTGGAACCAAAGCCAAGCCGAAAGTAACGGTTATCCATTTCAAAGCAGCGCCCGGGGATGGTGAACGTTTTGTATTCTTCGGCCAACCGGCGGTATAACGTCTCCGGATCCACATTTACCTCCGCTTTCAACCGCGGCATGCTGACCACCCCGGCTTCAGGGAATACCCACTCAAAGTCCTCCTGCTGGTCCATCCACGCGGCAACAATCCCCCGGTTCTCCAGGATACTGGCACGGGCTTTTTGTAGGTATTTCTCCTTCTGTTGCAGAACCCGAAGGGCGATCTCTTCGCCAATGGCGTTGTTGGTTATAGTCACCTGTTCGCGGATGTTCAAGACACTGTCCAGCATTGCCGGATCCTGGGTGGCCATCCACCCGATGCGGATGCCGGGCAGACCGTAACACTTGGACATGCTGGAGATGCTGATCACGTTGGGACTCAAAGTGGCCGCTGGAGGAAGCGTTGAATCAAAAGCCATTTCGCGGTAGGTCTCATCGAAAAGTAGATGCAGGTTTCGGCCTTCCACCCACCTGATCAATTCATCCAATTCCTGGCGGGTGATCATGGACCCGGTCGGGTTGTTGGGATGGGTCAGACTGATCAGCTTTGTGCGCGGCGTAACCAGACTGTCCAACTGTCTAATATCCGGTTTGAAGTTATTTTCAAATAATAATTCCAGAAAGCTGACTTCACAGTTAAACGACCGCGGAATCTCGTAAAGAGATGGGTAGTTCGGGTGCTCCACAATGACATGATCACCGGGTTTAAGCAGGGCAGAAGAGATAAGAAATATCGCTTCGCTGCCACCGCTGGTGACAACAATATTCTTCGCGCTCAATCCCGGGTACTGTTCCGCTATGCAGTTGCGCAGATCAGGCCTGCCATGATGGTATCCGTAGCGTATGGGCAGGTCATCAATGTTGATTCCGAGCTGGCCGAATGTCAGATACTTGACCGCGCTCTCGCCGATGTCATATTTCACGGCGTACTGATAATCGTCGAACCATTCTTCCAGGATCATACGCTTGAACCACATACTTTCACTCCTTATCCGGTGTGTTTGTTTAAAGTACTGGTATTGTAAACCACTCCTGAAAACCGGTCATTTACTCAACGATAAATTGAGCCCAGTTATCTAGAAAATCCTTGGAGTATATGTCTCCTTTTTGAAGGTGTGGAACTTACAAATACTTGCCCTTTCTTATCAATTCCGAGGTAGATTTTTGCGAACAATCAGGGATAGGATGCCAGAGTAGTAATAATAAATGGCATGTTTTGAAAATTGAAAGGTCATTGAAATCTGTATATGCCATCATCGATAATGACTCTCCCTTCCATAATCAAAAAAAGACCTTCGATTTCCTGAAGGTCTTTCCTGGAGTCGGGGCGAGAGGATTTGAACCTCCGATCTCACGGTCCCGAACCGTGTGCTCTAGCCGGACTGAGCCACACCCCGAACAGCATTGAATTATACAGCACCCCGCCGTCTTTTGGCAAGGTCAGCGTCCGCCCTCCGGTATCAACGCCCGCAGCATTTCCATATCCCAGCGGTCTTGTGCGCAGTCATATACTGCGAAATCCGAGCAGAACTGCCAGTGAATCCAGCCGATATTGCGTTTCTCCGCTTCCCGGGCTACAAAATCTGTCCAGCGGATGCGCGATTCCCCATCAGCCAGATTGATGGCGCCAAATTCACCCATCACCACCGGGATCTTATTACGCTTTGACCAGGCAGCCGCCCTGTTCAATGTGGATGCGATACTTCGTTTTTCTGCATCTGTTGCATTCCATGGCGTGCCCATCCACTCCAGTGAACCATCCACCCAAGGAGCGCCCTGATGGGTGAACGGGAACGGTTCATAATAATGGAAAGTCGCTGCAAGATTGGGATCATCCGGCAGAACCAGATCCTCCAAACACATCGCATTGCTCATGCTGCCGGCATCGATGAGGATCATTCTGTCCGGATTGGTCTGGCGGATGACCTGTATGGCTTTTGCCAGGGCGACATTCCACACAGCAGTATCCACATCATCTGTTGGTTCATTCAACACTTCAAAGTACAGATTCCCGGAGTAGGCAGCATAATGTTCACTCAACTGCTGCCAGATAGACAGAAACCGTTCCTCTTCCATGGCCGGATCTTCCATAAATTCATAGTAATGGTGAAGATCGAGAATAATGATCAGACCGTACTTTTGACCTGCCTGGATTACCGCGTCCATACGCGTGAGCAAGCTCGGATCGATCTGATAAGGCGGATCAGCCTGTGTATGGGCGGACACCCGCACCGGAAAGCGAACAGTGTCAAATCCCGCCTCCTTTATGGCAGTTAAATACTCGGGTTTGATGGTCACGCCCCATTCCCCCGGAGTAGGTGCGTCGAACGCGTTCCCCAGGTTGATTCCCCTCATAATTTTCTCCTCCCCGTAGGCAATCGTCCGCGGTTCAAACATGGATGCATTCCCGGGATCTCTCGATTGAATGATCAAAAACCAGGTAAGCAAACAGATCAGCAAACCTGTTACAAACAGGATCAGTGTAACCAAAACCCGTTTCATATATGCATCAGAATACTATAAAACCCGGGTACGGATGATCTTGAATATGTTCTCTTTGCTGAATTCACCGAATCCGTTCATCTGCCGGTCAAAGATGAAGTTCACAAGATACGTGTTCTGTGTAGCTGTCAATCTGTCGAATGTGAGGATGTACTTTTTTCCCCAGGACCGGCTGCGTAGGAAAACTCCGGGAATGGCTGTGCCGCTATCCAGAAAAACAAGCTTAATCTTCATGCCCGCCAGGGAATCAGATTCTGCCAGCGGCTCAACAGGAGAAACCGCGCAGCCGGCCACAGAAATATCCAGCAGGTCGACCGGGATCTCACGCCCATCATCCAATTGCAAGATCATCCGGTCTTTGATGTTAAACCGCTCCGCAACCCGATAGCGGCGTTTCTCGAAGCACACAAAAATGGCCACGAAAATACCCAACATGTTATACAACAGCCAGAACAGGTTTACCAGATAGACAGGCATCATATAGTTGACATCTGTCAACATCTTGGTGATACCCACCATTAGCGAAACCACACTGAAAACACCCAGAATGATATGTGGGAGTGCTACTTTAAAGGCAAAATAGGTGTCCCGGTCATTTTTTCCCTTGGGGGTTACCGAGAATTTTATCTTTTTCGAGAAGAACAATTCGGATACAGCCGAGATGGACAGGTAGGGCGCCAACGCGGATTCGTAGATATGCGCCCAGGTATAGGTCCGGCTCTTATGGCCAAATAGTGTAAAGATCAAAGAAG
>CAYRHB010000014.1:37776-43709 GCA_964424035.1 uncultured Leptolinea sp. | reverse complement strand
ATATTCGGTCTTGTTGCCGGTGACATGGTTTTGCTTGACATCAGCAAAACGATCCAATCTGCCATCCGGCGCGAAGATATTTTGTGCAGATACGGAGGAGAAGAATTCATAGTTATTCTTCCTGAAGCGAACCTGCAAATCACTCAGATTCGGGCTGAACAAATCCGGCAGCAGGTCCATGATCTGGAACTGGTTCATGACAATAGACCACTCGGTTCCATAACACTCTCAATCGGGATTGCAGTGTATCCGGAAAATGGAATGAAAGGTGAGGATGTCATCCAGGCAGCGGATAAAGCTTTGTATCAAGCCAAGGAAACCGGTCGAAATAAGGTTAGTGCAGCACGTGTGTAAATGTTCGAAAAATCATGGCCAGGCATGATATACTTGCGCCGCACGGTACGCTCTCGAAGAGGGCGTATTCGCATGTGTGATAAGAAAAAACCATGTGAGGTTATCGATGACCATCCTTTGTACCGGGTCAGTAGCGTATGATTATTTGATGAGTTTCCCCGGATATTTTCGGGACCACATCATTCCAGAAAAATTGGAAACCATCAGCCTTTCGTTCCTTGTTGATTCGATGGTCCGCCAGCGCGGAGGTGTTGCGCCCAATATTGCTTATAACCTGGCATTGTTGGGTGAAAAACCGCGGCTACTGGCTACAGTCGGTGAGGATTTTGACGAATACAGGACCTGGCTGGAAGAGCATGGGGTCGATACCCAATATGTGAAGGTCATCCCGGGAAAATACACGGCTTCTTTCTTTGCCAATACGGATAAATCAAACGCTCAGATTGCCAGTTTCTATACCGGTGCCATGGCGAATGCCGCCGAATTACGCATACGCGATGCGCACAAGGAAGATATTTCACTGGTTGTCATTTCTCCCAATGACCCGGATGCGATGTCGCAATACGCGGAAGAATGCAGAAAATTGAAAATCCCCTACCTGTATGATCCAAGTCAGCAGATCATTCGCATGGACAAAGAATCACTGCGCAAAGGTGTTGAAGGCGCAGATAGCCTTTTCTGCAACGAATACGAATTTGAATTGCTACAGAATGCCACTGCGTTGAAAGCTGGTGATATCCGGGAAAAAGTCCGGTTGATGGTGATTACCCAGGGCAAGGATGGTGCACTGATCTATGCTGATGACAGGAAATTCAATATTCCGGTCTTCCCCCCGGAGCAGATCATAGACCCAACCGGCGTTGGAGATGCCTTCCGGGGTGGTTTCCTGCGTGGAATGTCTTTGAAATTGGACTGGCAAACCTGTGGGCAAATGGGTTCGTTGGCCGCGACGTATTGTCTTGAACGGCGTGGGACTCAAAATCATACGTATACCCCGGCTGAATTCGTTGAGCGGTACCGGGAACAATTTGATGATCAGGGTGTATTGGATGCCCTGCTGAAAAGATGAAAATTTTTGGAGGATTTACATGTCAAATTATGATGTAAAAGATATGGGCCAGGCTGAAGGCGGCCGGCGACGTATCGAGTGGGCTGAACGGGAAATGCCCGTGCTCCGCTCCATTCGCGAAAGATTTGAAAAGGAACGCCCGCTGGCAGGTGTACGCATGTCCGCCTGTTTGCATGTTACCGCGGAAACCGCGAACCTGGCACGCACCCTGCAGGTCGGTGGCGCTGATCTGGTCTTGGTGGCATCCAACCCGCTTTCAACCCAGGATGATGTTGCCGCTTCCCTGATCACGCACTACGAAATACCCGTCTATGCCATCAAGGGCGAAGATAATGCCACTTATTACAGGCATTTAAAAGCGGCTCTTGAGCATAAACCTCAGATCACCATGGATGATGGAGCCGATCTGGTTTCCACCCTGCATAAGGATTACCGTGATCTGATTCCCAACGTAATGGGCAGCACGGAAGAGACCACCACCGGTGTTATTCGCCTGCGCGCCATGGCAGCCGATAAAGCCCTATCCTTCCCCGTTGTGGCTGTAAATGATGCCATGACCAAACATTTCTTTGATAACCGCTATGGAACCGGACAGTCAACGATCGATGGCATTATCCGTGCCACGAATGTCCTTTTAGCCGGTAAGACTTTTGTCGTTGTCGGTTATGGATGGTGCGGACGTGGATTGGCCAACCGGGCACGCGGTATGGGCGCCAATGTCATTGTGACAGAGATTGATCCTTTGAAAGCTCTGGAAGCCGTGATGGATGGTTTCCGTGTTATGCCAATGATCGAAGCCTCCAAGATCGGTGATTTCTTCTGCTCAGTTACCGGTGATATCAACGTTATTGATGAAACCCACTTCGCAGTGATGAAAGACGGCGCCATTGTGTCCAATTCCGGCCATTTCAATGTTGAAATCAATATCCCGGCTCTGGATAAGATGTCTGTTTCCAAGAAGCTTGTCCGTCCGTATGTTGAACAGTATGAACTGAAAGATGGCCGCCAGATCCATATCCTGGGTGAAGGCCGTTTGATCAACCTGGCATCTGCCGAGGGACACCCGGCAAGCGTGATGGATATGTCATTTGCCAACCAGGCTCTGTCATCAGAATTTATGGTCAAGAACCACTCCAAACTGGAAAACAAAGTTTACAGTGTTCCGGAAGAGATCGATCGCGAGATCGCCCGCCTTAAACTGCTGTCCATGGGTGTTGTTATTGATACCCTGACCGACGAGCAGGTGAAATACCTGAACTCCTGGCAGGAAGGTACCTAAACCTTAATTACCGGCAAGTATTGCCATGTTTCCAAGAGCACTCCAGGATGCAAGAAAGACCTGGAGTGTTCTTTCGTAATTGCGGCCATTCTCAGAAATATAGACAATATCCGGTGTATAACCGGTAACCATCACAGTATGCTCATAGTAGGCAACGGTTGTGATATTTCCCGCTGAATCCTGGTATTGGATGGGAGAACCGGGAACTGTATTGTAGATAACCCAGGCAATTACAGGGCGTCCGGAAGCGATCTCCATTTTCAGGTCTTCCCAGGAAAAACCCTTCCCTGACCGGGCACTCACACCAAATTCATTCAGTAGATTGGCAATGGGATCGGCATGAACTCCGTAAGAATTGGGCGGCAATTGTCCCTGCACGCCATCATATCGCCCGACAAAACCCAGATCCGGGTTATCCGAATGCGGCAGGCGTCCCAGAAACTCATTTTCATCAATGGACACCCCAAAGAAAGCCGCCCAGTCAACGGCGATGCGGGCTTCACAATCCAGGGTAAACCATTGCGGGTAGCTGACCACTCCATTGATGTAATAACTCTCCGGTGGAAAATCCAATGCGGGATCCGGTTCGTTTTGCGGCGGCAACGGGGGTTCAATATCCACTTCCGGTTCAGGGGTAGACTGCAACCAGGGAATACTGATCGATGTGGGCAACCGGAAGGGCATGAAAGGTGTTTTGGTTGGATTGACGACCGGAAATGCTGGATCGATTGATGATGAAGACGCTTGAACAACCGGTTGATTTTGAGTGGACAGGCTATTATCAATATTTTGTATCGTCAACCAGGCGGCGAAGACGATGCAGATAGTGGTCAATAAAAGGCCGGCAGCTATGATCAACCACTGCCAGGATTTGATCTCATTCACGCGCTAATTTTACACGGTTTATGAGACAGGAGAAGGCGCCACCCGCGGAATTACTTCGATCTCGATAAAAATCGGATCACCAAAGGGTTTTGAATCGGGGGTGTATGCCTGCCAGGCGGAACGATGTTTTCCGCCTTCAGTCGGGGCTGTGAACAATATCCGGATGGTTGCCTGATTACCAGCCAATGCTGGAATTAGTGATTGTTCTGTCTTTGCTCCCATTGGATCACCACCGGAAAGCCGGAGTGAATACCGGCTGTTCCAGTTGCAAGTACCCTGATTCTCCACCAGCCAGCGCTTATCAATGACTTCACCCGGAGAAAACAAGGACCCGTCGGGGATGGTGATGTCCTGAATGTAAGCCAGCAGGTTGCTGCAGTTGTCGTCTACGGTTATCGTTGCAACAGGGCCATCTGGTGATGGAGTTACAGCAACGAAGGGAGTTGCCGTCTCCACCTGGGTTGGGGGAACAAACAGGTCTGCTGTTTCACCGGTAGACGGTTGTATCCCACAGGCGGTCAGCCAGAAAATTATGATCAGAACAGGCGACAGCCGTCTAATCGTCTTGATCGGAGCCGTCTTCCGCATTGCCGTTTAATGTCAGCGGGAGATCGCCGCCCATAGCCCTTTGCCTGACCGCGGTATCGATCTCATGCGCCAGTTCGGGATTCTGTTGCAGGAAATCCTTGGCATTTTCGCGCCCCTGGCCTAGGCGAACATCACCATAAGAGAAGAAAGCGCCACGTTTGGTTATGATCTCAAGTTGGGTGGCCAGGTCAATAATGTCTCCAACTTTGGAGATGCCCTGGTTGTACATGATATCGAATTCAGCCGTACGGAAGGGCGGCGCGACTTTGTTTTTGACCACCCTGACGCGAGTCCGATTGCCGGTAATTTCCGCGCCTGATTTTATCTGCTGAATCCGGCGTGTGTCGAGGCGAACCGAGGCATAGAATTTTAGAGCCAGACCGCCCGGAGTGGTTTCGGGATTGCCGAACATAATGCCGATTTTCTGGCGAAGTTGGTTCGTAAAGACCATGGCGGTTTTGGTCTGGTTGATGGCTCCGGAGAGTTTCCTTAAGGCTTGAGACATCAGGCGGGCTTGCATACCCATCGAAGCATCTCCCATGTCTCCTTCAATTTCGGCGCGGGGAACCAGGGCAGCAACAGAATCAACAACAACGATGTCAACGGCTCCGGAACGGACGAGTGTCTCCGCGATCTCGAGTGCCTGTTCACCGGTATCCGGCTGGGAGATGAGGAGATTATCCAGATTGACACCGCAATGTGCGGCATAAACCGGATCCAGAGCGTGTTCCATATCAACATAAGCCGCCGTACCGCCCATCTTCTGGGCTTCAGCCACAATATGCTGGCAAATCGTAGTTTTTCCGGATGATTCCGGCCCAAAGATCTCTGTAATGCGTCCGCGTGGAATACCGCCAATTCCAAGGGCAATATCCAGGGAGAGCGACCCGGTGGGAATGGCTTCGATCGTCATATGGTGGGCTTCGCCCATGCGCATGATGGATCCTTCCCCGTAGCGTTTGGTGATGTCGGACAGTGCTTTCTCAAGAACCGCATGACGGGCTTCGTCCATGGCGGAAGGCATGGGGATATTAATGGGTGTGTCGTTCGCGCCGGATTTTCGAGCCATTTTCATCTCCTCGTGGTTGATTGTTTCAGTATAGCATTATTGTTCTAAAAGTCAAGAAAGCAGACGGGATTGCGAACCGGATGATCCCGTTAATTGCCATACGAAGATTGCAGGCATTGGAGCCATTCTTCCATTAATGGATCTGGTTGATGCGGCAAGGCAGCCACAACCGGTATGATCTGTGAATATGGATTAAGTCCGTCCACTATGATCTCTTTTATTGAGTTGTTCAACCAACGGGCAGGCAGCCAACCGATGGCTGCCGGATTGTTGTTCATGGCTTCCATCAGACTTGAGGGAGACGGAGCAATAAAGGTTCGATGGATAGTATCTGCCGGGTAATCTGCTGAGAGGCTGGAAATCTCTGCAAAGATATCTGATCCACCGGTATAATGCCAGGCTTCGATGTTGCGCCCTGCGAATGTTTCTCCGGTTTCACAGCCCGGGCAGAAATCATTCAAGGCTTCATCCCAGGTTTCCAATCCGGCACGATAAAGAAGAAATGTCTGTTCAACCGTCAACCGTTCAATGGGATTTTCTGTGTTGGCAGCAAAAACCAGCCGGTCGGCCCCCAGCCGGTATGTCTGCATTCCTGCCGGCACTTTCCTGTCACCCCAGAGAAAAGATACATCCGCGTCTGTTTTTCCCATTTCGGATGCCGGTTTTTCTTCCAGAATGATATCCAACCT
>CAYRHB010000014.1:24154-37766 GCA_964424035.1 uncultured Leptolinea sp. | reverse complement strand
GATTGCAGCGTACATGCCTGAATGGCTGGTGTTAGATATTCCAATGTCGGTGAAAGTTCGACCCGAACAGATACTTTCCCGGGTGCTGAATTGGAATCTCTTGATGCACATCCGGAAAGCAAAGCCAAACAGATTACAACGGCCAGAGATCGGAAATTAAATGATAAATGTGACAATCAGAACAACAGCTCCCAGAATGGCACAATAGGCAGAGAAAATAGAAAGAGGCCGCTTGTTCAGGAAGGATAACAACCATTTGATGGAGAGGTATCCTACCACCGCGGCAGCCAATGTTCCGGCCAGAATTGCTGGCAGAAAAGATGCCAGATTGGCAATGTCGCGCAAGTCCATCGCGCTATAAAGTCCTGCAGCCAGCATAATCGGAATGGACATGAGAAATGAGAATTTTGCGGCATCGGCGCGTTTCAATCCACGGAACAAACCCACAGAGATCGTGGCACCAGAACGGGAAATACCGGGGAAAACAGCCAACGCCTGCCCCAACCCTACAAGAAGTGCATCGACCCATGTGATGGTTGAAAATGGACGTTCTTTTCGGCCAACACGTTCTCCAACCAGCATCAATCCCGCAGTTACCAGCAGGAGAATAGCAACTGCCCGGGGGTTGGAAAAAGCAGCTTCAACCAGTGGCTTTATGGTCAATCCGGCAATTCCACCCGGAATGGAGGCCAGAATAATGAGCCATCCCATCCGCGAGTCGTCCGATTCAAAGGGTTTCCGTTTAATGATTCCATTTATAAAACCGGTGGCGATATGGATCAGATCTTTCCAGAAGTAGATAATCACTGCCAGCAGAGTTCCCAATTGGACCAGTACATCAAAAACGAAAACCTGGTCCTCCGGCAAATTCCAACCAAATAGGAAGGGGACGATCACCAGATGGGCGGAGCTGGAAACCGGAAGGTATTCGGTCAATCCCTGGACTATGCCCAGGATAATGGCTTGAAAGATGGTCATGATGCCTCTAAGAATATCAATGTTTGGGATGATTGTACTGCGATAGGAACTCATCCGCGAAGATGCCAAAGCGTTGTTCAATAATCGCTTCACGGCACAGGCGCACCAGACGCAGTAATGTATATAGATTATGGATTGAGATCAGGGTGGATGCCAGCATTTCGCGCGCGGAGATCAAATGCCTTATATACGCGCGGGTGAAAGTCCGGCAGGTGTAACAATCACAGGTTTCGTCGATCGGCCGTGGATCTCTGGCATTGGCGGCGTTTAACATATTCACCCGTCCACGCAGAGTCATGGCTGATTGATGCCGGGCAAGCCGGGTGGGAAGGACACAATCAAAAATATCAATCCCCCGGCGAATTCCATTAACCAGATCTTCCGGAGAACCAACCCCCATTAAATAGCGCGGTTTATCCTGAGGGAGCAGGGGACATATCGTTTCGAGAACGGAGTGCATATCATCCTTGCTCTCACCTACAGAAAGCCCGCCAATGGCGATTCCATCAAACGGTTGTGAAGCTGTCCATTCTGCGGATTTGACCCGAAGGTCCGGAAAGATCCCCCCCTGAACAATACCAAAAAGAGCCTGGTCATCACGAGTTTTTGCCTGCAGGCAGCGCGATGCCCAGTCTGTTGTACGTTGAAGAGCCTGTTCGTTATAAGCCCGATCCTGGGGTGGCGCACATTCATCAAAAGCCATGATGATGTCAGCGCCCAGTTTCTGTTGGATATCCATGGATTTTTCAGGAGTGATCCGGTGCATGGAACCATCAATATGGCTTTTAAATGTGGCGCCGTCCGCATCAATTTTCCGGATGCCTGCCAGCGAAAATACCTGAAAGCCGCCCGAATCGGTAAGGATCGGTCCTGGCCACTGCATGAATTTATGCAATCCGCCCATCTCAGCCACCAGATCTTCACCGGGTCGCAGGTAAAGGTGATACGTGTTGCTCAAGACCAGGGATGCGCCCATTTCCTGCAATTGGGCAGGAGTCACAGCCTTGACTGTGGCCTGGGTTCCAACCGGGGCGAAAATGGGGGTGGGAATATCCCCGTGCGGTGTGTGATACAGGCCGGCACGGGCATTGCCATCCTGAGCTGTCAGAGAGAAGGAGAACTTTTCAGATAATCGCATACGAAACGAAAAAACCTCATTTTGAGGATGAAACAAGATTATACCTGATGGAGTGCTTGCGTTATCTGTTGCGTGTGGATATACTACCGCTCATGATAATCAGCGAACATACCGATTGGTTAGAAATTGATCTTGGCGCGTATAAGAAAAACATTCAAAAAATGACAGAAATCACCGGAAGGCCGGTGATGCCTGTCATTAAAGCCAACGCATACGGACACGGCCTGGCTGAGGTCGCCCGGGCGGCTTTTCAGGGTGGCGCTGCCATTTGCGGGGTAGCCCGTACGGAGGAAGCCTTCCGCATCCGTCGCAAGGGAATTCGGGGAAAGATGCTCGTTCTGGGCGGTGCCATGCCTGAGCATGTTCCTTTTGCGCTGGGGGAAGATGTCTCCGTTTGCTTGACTGATCCGGAAACAGCGAAAGCATTTTCCGTCGAGGCGGTCCGGTTGAAGGGTACAGTGCATGTGCACGCCAAAGTGGACACAGGTATGAATCGTCTGGGGGTTCCGGTTGAAAAAGGAATGGACTTCCTGAAACTCCTCAACAGCCTGCCCGGAATAAAAGTGGATGGTCTTTTCACGCATTTTGCGCGTGCGGATGAACTGGGAGCCGGCACAACAGAAGTTCAGTTGGGGCGGTTCAATGCTTTTCTGGCTGATGTTAAAAAAACTGGTCTTACACCTTCTTTGCTGCATGCCGCCAATTCAGCCGCTTCGCTCTACTTTCCGGCAGCTCGGTTTGATATGGTCCGTCCAGGAATCGCGTTGTTCGGCATTAACCCGGCGCCGGAAGCCCCCCTTCCGGAAGGGTTCACCCCTGTGTTGCAATGGAAGACACGGTTGATCTCTGTAAAGACCATTCCCCCCGGAAATGGTATCAGCTACGGGCACCGGTACACAACCACGAGCGCTGAACGGGTGGGGGTGATCGCAGTGGGTTACGCGGATGGTTTCCGCCGGATCGAAGGGAATAGCGTACTCATCCGTGGAAAATCGGCTCCGGTCATCGGATCGATCTGTATGGATCAATGTATGATCAGTCTCGATGGTATTCCGGATGCTGTTCTTGGGGACGAAGTGGTTTTGATTGGTTCTCAAGGTGATAAACAAATTACTGCTGAGACAATTGCAGAAAAATGGGGAACCATCGCCTACGAAGTGGTTTGTGGCCTGACTGCCCGACTACCCCGGATCTACAAGGATGAATGATGTCAGATATACGATCAAATAATGGTAAGAAAACAAAACACTGGGTGGGACCAGATCCCATCACACCGGAAGCAGATCAACAATTGATGGAATATCCGCCTGCCTTCCGGCAGGTTCTTTTTAATCGCGGATTCGATACGGTTGAGAAAGCCCATAAATTTCTACAGGGAATGACGGAAGAATATGACCCATTTCTTATGAAGGGTATGGACAAGGCCGTAGAGCTAATACTCGATGCGATTAAAGACGAAAAGAATATTGTTATATATGGCGATTATGATGTGGATGGCGTTACAGCCACTGCCCTCCTGGTTCAAGCGATTCGTTATTTGGGTGGGATTGCATTGGAATATATTCCCAACCGCTTTGATGAAGGCTACGGGTTGAATTCTGAGGCGATTGAAACCCTGAAAGATCAAAGTGCCGACCTGATCGTTACAGTGGATTGCGGTATCCGGTCTGTAAGGGAAGCTGAACGGGCACGCGAGTTGGGGATCAAACTGGTGATCAGTGATCACCATCATCCGAAAGAGATGGTTCCCCTGGCTGACGCGGTCATATGTCCTCGCCAGGATGGTGACGAATACCCGTATAAAGAGCTGACTGGCGTCGGGATTGCGTACAAGATTGCTCGGGCATTGTTCCAACAGTCAGGAAGAAATCCGGCAGAAGCAGAACAATGGTTGGACCTGGTTGCCCTGGGCACGGTTTCTGATATTGCGCCATTAACGGATGAGAACCGGCTGCTGGTAAAACGCGGTTTGAAAATGATGCAAACAAAACCCCGTCAGGGAATTTTTTCCCTGATCGCGGTGGCAGATATTCGACAACCTTCCACTTTAACCGCGGTGGACATCGGTTTCAAACTGGGGCCGCGTCTGAACGCCGCTGGCCGGATGGAATCAGCGTCGGACGCCCTGCGATTGTTAATGACGGATGATCCGGCAGAAGCGGGTTTACTGGCGCAGGGACTTCAAGTTCAAAATGTAAAAAGACAAGAGCAAACAACAGCCAACCAGGAATTTGCCGAAGAGCAACTGGGAATAATAGATGATCTACCGATCATCGTTGCGTTTGGCTCTGAGGAACAATTCCATTCGGGCATTGTCGGACTGGTAGCTGCGCGTCTGGTTGAACGCCATTACCGCCCGGCTGTTGTGGGTGTGATCGGTGAAGAATTCACACGGGCATCCTGCCGCAGTATTGATGAGTTTCATATCACTAAAGCCCTGGACCAATGTGCTGATTTGATGGTTCGCCATGGTGGTCACAGCAAGGCGGCCGGGTTTACTGTTCGAAATGAGAACCGTGATGAATTGAAAGAAAAGCTTATGCAGATTGCGTCGAGTCAGCTGCCGCTAGAAGAGCTTGTTCCGACCATTTGCTATGATGCTGATATCAACCTCGATGTATTGCGGGACGGTCTTTTCCCTTTGCAGGAACAATTGGAACCTACAGGATGCGAAAATCCAAGGCCGGTTTTCATGACCCGTGGCTTAATGGTGAAAGATAAAAAACGTATTGGGAAAGACAAGAATCACTTGCGTCTGATACTATCCAATGGCAATTTTGATATAGATGCCATAGCTTTTCGAATGGGCGAACGTGCGGATGATTTGACTGATAAAGTTGATCTGGTGTATTCCCTGGAAGAGAATAATTACAATGGAAAGACAACCTTGCAGTTAAATGTCCGCGATATTCGACCAATAGAATCGTAAAAAAAATGTCATTTCTGACCGGAATTCCTTCAAAGCGCAAAGCCATCATCATGGCGGTGGCTGTCACCACAATCTGGTCAACCAGTTGGATATTGATCAAGATCGGACTGAAAGAGATACCGGCATTGCCTTTCGCGGCGATGCGGTATTTTCTGGCGTTCTTGATCCTTTTGCCCTGGTTGGCTCGCAACCCAACCCGGCAGACAATCCGGGCACTGGCCTGGCGTGACTGGCTGGTATTGACCGGACTGGCTATTCTGACATATTCTCTCAATCAGGGCGGGCTTTTTGTCGCGCTCAGCTATCTTCCGAATACGACCGTCAGCCTGCTGCAAAACTTCAGTCCGGTTTTCATTGCGTTGCTGGGGAGTATGATTTTAAGAGAGACGGTGAACCGCAAACAATACCTGGGTATGGCCATCCTGTTGACTGGAGCATTGATCTTTTTTCTACCGCTTGAATCTTATAACATGTCCATCCCCGGATTGATCGCCTCGTTGGTGACTCTGATGTCAAATGTATTCAATTCGATATTTTCACGAAAGATACTGCGGGCCGGGAAATATCCAGTAATGGTTATGACCGGTGTCTGCATGGGAATAGGATCTGTCATTATGGTCATCACCTCGCAGGCCTGGGAGGTGATTCCGAATATCAGTCCATTGTTGTGGGTGATCCTCATTTACCTTGCAATGATCAATACCGCTCTGGCATTTGTCATGTGGAACACATCGTTACAGCAATTGACGGCATTCGAAGCGAATATCATCAACAACACCATGCTGGTTCAGATAGCCATCCTTTCATGGGTGTTTCTGGGGGACATCATTACCTGGAAAATGGCTGCCGGTATGGTCCTTGTGATGGGTGGAGCCGTATTGGTCAATTTGCGGAATACCAACGGATAGGTGAAAGCTCAATATGAATTTATTTTTCGGGATTCCCTCAAAACGAAATGCTGTCATTATGACAGTCATCATCACCGTCATCTGGTCAAGCAGTTGGATCCTGATCAAGATCGGATTGGAAGAAATACCGGCGCTGCCCTTCGCAGGGATACGCTATATTATGGCGTTCATTTTCATGCTGCCCTGGATGATGCGGAAAGACACAATATCATCCATTCGGGGGTTGACCGGAAAAGACTGGTGGCTTCTGGCTTTTCTGGGGCTTCTAACCTATCCACTTAACCAGGGAGGATTATTCCTGGCCATGTCATACCTGCCCAATGCGACCGTCAGCCTGATCGGGAATTTCACACCGGTCTTGCTGGCTGTATTGGGTGGAATATTCTTAAAAGAGATATTGAACCGATGGCAATTTGTGGGAATGGTCGCAACCGTCATCGGTGCGTTGGTATTCTTCCTGCCGATCACAGGCGACCCGTCAGGGATTGGATTTGTCTGTGCATTCATCATGCTGTTTGCCAACGCGATTGGTGCCATCGTTACGCGAAAAATCCTAAAGAGCGGGGCAATCCCTGTTCTTGTGGTAACAGCTTTACCGATGGGTATCGGATCTGTACTGCTTGGTGTCGGATCCGGTTTTTGGGAATGGATCCCACGCATCAGTTTGTCGTTATGGGGAATATTGCTCTTCTTATCCTTGATCAACACCACCATCGCTTTTACTGTATGGAATATTGCCCTACAGCGACTTACCGCGCTGGAAGCCAATCTCATCAGCAATACCATGCTGGTACAGATTGCCATCCTTTCATGGATCTTTTTGGGCGATGCCATTACCTGGAAAATGGCGGCTGGCATGGCATTGGTGATTGGCGGAGTGATACTGGTCAATCTGCGTGGTGAAGGATAAGCAATTTGGTCAAGGTATCTTCTACGCTATACCTCGATGACAGCGAAATCCAGGTTGTATTCATCCGTTCATCCGGACCCGGCGGACAGAATATCAATAAGGTTCCCATGGTTGCATCGACGGCAAGGAAATCGCAGGGTTTTTATTCTTGAATTGAAATGGGGACGTATCGAATTGGGTACAAATTCTAGTACAAGACGCACTTTCACGAATTGTGGAATGATCGTTCCATAAACTTGAAACAACTATTCTTAAAACAGGTAAGGCTTCACATATTCCCTGAAATTTTCCTTGAACCCTTCAAGCCAAGCTTGTATAAAAGACCGTTGCTCAAATAAAGGCAATAAATCCTCCTCCAGGTCAGAGATTTTTATCCTTACTATCTTTTCTCCCAGCAATTCCATTGCAGATCGAACAGAGTAAGACTGACGACCGTCTTGGGCTAGTTTTTCCTCTAACGGTTTGATTCTCTGCTGCATGAACCATAATAAATCATAAAAATCGCGGCCTTTAATCATAATTCTCTCGCCTTTCTGAAAATTACGGTCCAGGCACGCCAGCATTTTCCCGGCCATCATCGTTTCCAGCGAAAAATGTGTAGACACAAAACTTCTACCAAAAAGCAATACCGGCGTTCTGCGGATAATGGCGATCTGCTTATGTTGGCTGACTTCCACTTTTAGATGTAGCGGTTCGTTGGGATGTGAGGTCAATCCCAACGAATAAAGAATGGGGAATTTCAAGGTAGTTCGCCGGACTCCCCACTCTCCGGTTTGGGTTTTGGCAGTCACATCCGGATATCCGACTTTGGAACGGTAAAAAGCTAGTAGGTCGTTTTCGAGATTATCCAAATTTATCCCACTACTATTATCCAGGTCAATATCTTCCGAAAGCCGGTTCAGCTTGTAGATCACGTGCAAACACGTACCACCATAAAAATTAAGCTTGCGATACAGTGGGTGATTATAGATAAAATCCAGGGTCTGAGCCTGAAGGAACTCCTTGAGAATCACTCGCCTGGTTTCGTTGGATAGTAAAGGGCCTTTTTGAGATAAGTAGTTTTGCATTAATTGGATTAATGTTGCCACGCGGTTTTCCTCAAGGTTTTTAATATCTGATCCATCTTTTTGCTTTTACTGATTTCCACAAAGGTTGCAAATTCAATGCGGTCATTTTCCGAGAAGTTTTCAAGGTTAAGACGCAAATCTTCTGCTATGTCAAAACCAGCCAAACACCGGCCACTCTTCAAGGGTCGAAAATAGAAAAAATCAAAAAGTGCTTTTGCTACGGTTGCCTGGGCTATTGGAATACCCATGAATTCAGAAAACAAAAATCCCTGATAAATATTTGCTTTAATATGACGATAAGAAAAAGTCCCCAGTTTGTTTTCAAATACACGGGTTTGCTTGAGTGTGACTGCAGTGATTGTGTACGTCATATCCGTGAGAATAGCATTGCGTTGTAAAATATACTCTAGAGATAAATAGGACTGGGGAATCAAAATTGCGCTGATCATGGGCGCAAAATTGATGTTTGCACGATGCATCTCGTAAAAACGATGTGTCATATACATCCCATTTTTCAATTGGATGATTTGTTCCGCTTTCATCCAACGATACAACGCGGTTTGAATCGTGCCAGTTGCCGCAGAATCATCGCCAAGAAGCTGTTTAACCGCTTCAATGGTGAAGTATGGCAATGATTCAAGGGAGGACAGGTCTTTTGATTTCATATAAGATAATAGACGTTATATGTCTATTATCCTATATATAAGTTTGGATTGCAAGGAGTAGTAATTAGTTTTGCATGGAGGTCGAGACCGGTATTCTTATGTGATTTGTTTCCCCAACATAGACCAGAATCGACGGTCCAATGGATATTTGAACAGGATGCCACATATAGTCTGGTTAGAACACTCTGGATCAAAGGGTGATCCAGAAAACCTGAACGGTCTTCCCATCGGTATGTAAAAATTCACGTTCGAGTATGCCGCCGCAATTGATAATGGTTTTCTGCGAGGGTATGTTTTCCTTCTCACAGGCCAGCATCACCCGATCCAACCCGAGCATGCGACAATGATCCAACGCGAGGAGTAGTATCCGGGTCGCGTACCCCTTCCTGCGCTCGGATGGACGTACACCATAGCCGATATGCCCGCCGTAATTACGGAGGAAATCATTCAGGGAATGGCGGATATCCACCATTCCAACAATTCGTCCATCATTCTCACGAACGGCGAAAAATGTGCTGGAAACAACCCATCCGGGTTTGACGGTCTCAGGACTGGCATTGGATTTCAGATGATCCAACCATTCGTCGTACGAATTGATCATGTCGAATAGCGAACCACCATGCAATACTGGTTCACCATGATTGATATGTTCCTGCCGGTACTTCAGGGCTTCCGTTTCGAGCGTTTTGTCTGGAGTAACAAGGATGAGGGTTTCCATCATTGAATGGTTCGACAGTAATTGACCGTCAGGTGTTCAATCTATGAAACGGTATCGAAGCAGCGTCCAGACTGCGATGAATCCGTCCCAGGCTTTGATCTTCTTTCCCTGTGAGTATTCACGCGGATTGAAGGTTATGGGTACTTCAAAAATGCGAATATTGCGTTTGAGAATCTTGGCAGTAAATTCAGGTTCGAACTCAAACCCACGGGAATGAAGGGGGATATCTTTTACTATCTCACGGAAAAAAACCTTGTAACCTGTCTCCATGTCCGAGAGGATATTGTTGTAAAGGATATTGGTCAGGAAGGTCAATATTTTATTGGCCACCATATTCCAGTACAAAATTGGCCGTCGGGCGCCGCCGAGGAAGCGTGAACCGTAGACAACCTCGGCAATACCTTCCTGAATGGGTTTCAAAAGAGCCGGGTAATCCCGGGGATCATACTCGAGATCGGCATCCTGGATGATCAAGACATCACCTGTGGCGGATTGTATCCCTGTGCGAACAGCCGCACCTTTCCCTTTATTATTCTCGTGAAGGAAAACTTTTATCATCGGGTCGGATTCAAAATGCGTGAGAATCTCACGGGTGCCATCTGTAGAGCCATCGTCGACGATCACGATCTCGCTGACGACATCAACAGCTTTAACCCGGCGGACGATTTCCTCAATGGTTGATTTTTCATTAAATACGGGGATGATGGAAGAAACATTCATGGGCAGCATTATACAGACGAGGAATGAAACTGACAAGTATTGTTATGCGTTTGCAAATTGAGCATATGCGTATGCGATGCTATAATCATGCATGGTACAAAATTCTTTCGGCTTCCTCTTTCAACGGCGGGTATTCCTCAAGAGGAAGGGAGATTAAACGATATGGTAACAGTCGCACCGAATCCACCCGGCACAGGATCATTAAACCGACAGGAAGCTCCGGCTTCGTTTGTACCGCCACCTATTTCCCGGATCGAGGATACCGGTATTCCGGCTCTGTGGCTGCAGGATCTGATCCTGAAGATCATGTATTTCCAGGGGTACATGTCCGGTTTCAAGATTGCTGAAGAGATTGCCCTTCCGTTTACGGGTGTGGTAGATATCCTGATGGAAACCCTCAAACGTGACAAATTGGTAGAAGTCCGCTCATCACAGGTAGGATTGGGTGAGGGCGCCTACCTTTTTGCCATCACCGGTTCCGGGATCAACAGAGCCCGTGAAGCGCTTGAACGCTGCCAGTATGCCGGACCTGCGCCCGTTCAGCTTCAGTATTATGTTGAAGCCTGCCGGAAACAATCACGCCGCAGAATACAGGTAACTCATGCCATGCTTCTGGAAGGATTTTCCAGTCTGGTTCTGTCAGACCGTATCATCAGCCAGCTGGGTCCGGCTATTAATTCGAATACATCCATTTTCCTGTATGGTCCTCCGGGAAATGGTAAAACAAGCCTGGCTAAATTGATCGGGGAAATGTTATTTAATCAATCGATCTACATCCCGTTTTCCATATATGTGGATGGACAGGTGGTAAAACTGTATGATGCGGTGAACCATAGATTGGCCAGCCGTGAAGAGGTAACCCCGGCTGGAACCGGCACACTACGGGCTGGCATGCGGCGCGACCCCCGCTGGGTTTATATTCAGCGGCCTTTCATTATGACCGGCGGTGAACTGACCCTGGATGGCCTTGATCTTGTCTTTGATGACACAATTAAATTCTATGAGGCTCCTTTCCAGGTGAAGGCCAATGGCGGAATCCTGCTGATTGATGATTTTGGCCGTCAGCAGGTAAAACCACGTGATTTGTTGAACCGGTGGATCGTTCCACTGGAAAACCGGATTGATTATTTAAATCTGCATACAGGAAGAAAGCTGGAAGTACCCTTTGATGTACTGGTGATCTTTTCAACCAATCTTCCACCGCGCGAACTGGTAGACGAGGCTTTCCTGCGTCGTTTGCGCCACAAGATTGAAGTCCGCAATCCGAGCTATGATGAATACCGTGAGATCTTTAAACGGGTTGCTGCCACGAAGAATGTCAAATACTCTGATCCGGGGCTGGCATATTTGTTACAGGAATGGTATATCAAGCGGAAACGTATGCCCCGCGCATCCCATCCCCGTGATCTATGTGATCAGATCATAGACTATGCCCGTTATACCAACCAGGAACCCGCGCTGACCAAGGAACTCATTGATCCGGCAGCCGAATCTTATTTTGTCGAAGTGTAAGGGTTCCCGATTGTTTAAAGCAATTTCTTCATTAATAACCAGAAAAGCTGGTCAACTACTGGTATGCATGCGGTTTGCAGTAGCCCTGGTTGTTTGCTTTTCGATCCTGATCCCGGCCAATCCTGTTACGGCTCAAACGCCAACCCCCTTCGCCTACCAGTCGGAGGCAAATGAACTCCTCTCGAAGATGTCTCCGGAGGAGAAAGTCGGACAGTTGTTTTTGGTAACATTTAAGGGAATTGATACATCACCCGCATCGCAGATTTATGATTTGATCGTAAACCGGCACATCGGTGGTGTGATGCTCTCTGCAGCCAATGGGAATTTCGCTGTATCTGAAAATCTGCCACGCGATACATTCCAATTGACAAACGGGTTGCAACAATTATTGATAGACGCAGCCACCTCAAAGCCGAATTCTAACCTGATCCCGCTTTTCATCGGTATCTCCCAGGAGGGAGACCTCTTCCCGAATGACCAGATACTCAGCGGATTGACGGCCATGCCGGATGCGATGGCGATCGGAGCCACCTGGAAGCCAGAATTGTCACACAATGTCGGGTCTGTTGTTGGTGATGAATTGCGTCGTTTGGGATTTAACCTTATCTTAGGTCCATCATTGGATGTTCTGGATTCAACACCCGGCACCGGCAGTGAAGATCTGGGGGTGCGGTCTTTCGGAGGTGACCCCTTCTGGGTTGGGGAAATGGGTAAAGCATTCATCTCCGGGTTACATGAAGGTTCAGACGGGCGGGTGATCGTAATATCCAAACATTTTCCGGGTAGCGGCGGATCAGACCGCCCGGCGGAATCTGAGGTGGCGACAGTAAGAAAATCACTGGAACAGCTGAAACAGATCGAGCTGGCACCGTTCTTTGCCAACACCAGTATGCGGAATCCTGAGGAGACCCGGACGGACGGTCTGTCGATATCCCATATCCGGTATCAGGGATTTCAGGGAAATATTCGGGCAACAACCAAACCGGTCAGCTTTGATGGAACAGCGCTTTCACAATTAATGGCACTGCCTGAATTTCAACCCTGGCGAGATTCCGGCGGTCTATTGGTCAGCGATGACCTGGGAAGCCAGGCAATCCGGACATTCTTTGATCCAACTGGGATGCTGTTTGACGGCCGCCAGATTGCGCGAAATGCCCTGCTGGCGGGGAATGACCTCTTATATGTCAATAATTTTGTTTCCACCGGTGATGCGAATTCCTACGAAACCATCATCAAAACGCTGGATTTCTTTGCGCAGAAGTACAGAGAAGATCAGGCATTCGCTCAACGGGTAAATACATCTGTTGAACGAATACTTTCCCATAAGTACAAGGTTTACTCAAAATTTGATGATCAAACAATTATTCTGCCTGATGCCAGCTTATCCCATCTGGGAGAATATGAACAGATTTCATTTGATGTCGCCCAACAGGCTGTAACCCTGGTCAGCCCGGGAGAAACAGAACTGGCTGATTTACTGACACATCCTCCAGAAATGAAAGAGCATATTGTATTTCTGACAGATGTGGTTACCGGAACACAATGCGAAAAATGCCCGGAGCAGGTTACCATGACCGCGGACAGCCTCCAGAAGGCTGTATTGCGACTGTACGGTCCTCAAGCCGGAGGACAGGTAAGCGGCGGGAGATTAAATTCCTACAGTTTTAATGACCTTGAACTCATGTTGAACGGCGCATCAGATACGGAAGCCATGCAGGCCACTATCAGGGAAGCAGAATGGATTGTCTTCTCCTTTCAGAAGATATCATCAGACCGTCCCATTTCGCTTGCGATGAAACGATTTCTCTCTGAGCGGCAGGACCTTATCCGTAATAAGAAATTGGTCGCCTTTGCTTTCAATGCGCCATATTACCTGGATTCAACCGATATTTCAAAACTGACAGCGTATTATGCCCTGTACAGCAAAATTCCCACGTTTATTGATGTTGCTGCCAGGGTTCTTTTCCAGGAGATTCCTGCATCGGGTGTATTGCCAGTCAGTGTCCCCGGCATCGGCTATGATCTGATCAAAGCCACATCTCCGGACCCCGCGCAGATCATTCAACT
>CAYRHB010000014.1:0-24144 GCA_964424035.1 uncultured Leptolinea sp. | reverse complement strand
TATCACTGGATCTTCCTGATTCGATCATTGTTCCAAATGAAGCGACGGAAGAGGTTATTCAGCCCACACAGATTCCATTGTTCAAAGTAGGTGATAATCTGCCATTGAAAACAGGGATCATTCAGGATCAGAATCATAATCCGGTTCCGGATGGCACAGTTGTCCGGTTTATGTTTACTCTCGGTGACGAAAACAGCATCATCCAGCAAGTTGAGACAACGACCATCAGTGGAATTGCCAGGACATCATTCAGGATTCAGAATCCCGGTTTACTGGAAATCAGGGCATCCAGTGAGCCGGCGTTAACTTCGCAAATACTGCGGTTGGATGTCACCGGAACAGAAGGCGCGCAGGTCACAGCCATTGCTCCTACACCTGTACCTACTCAAACGGAAGAACCTGAACCGACAGTCCAACCCACACCGACCATCCAGGCCACTGTCACACCTGGTGAGATTCGCGCGCGTTCATTTGGCGGTTGGTTGGCCGGGTTGATGGTTCTTCTGGGGCTGGTCATCCTCATTTACCAGCTTGTATCCCATAGAGTATCTGTCCGTTGGGGAGTCCGGTATGCCTTATTATCGGCATTGATGGGCAGTTTTGGTCTGATTATCTACGGATTGACACCAATCGGACAACCCTTCCCGGAAATCTGGAATGCCCTGATATTCACCGGTATGGGGGGGATATCCGGTATCGTGGTGGCCTGGTTCTGGTATTACCTGCCGAAGTGGTTCACTGAAAAAAGTGAATAAACTATCGTAAAAGCGTTGCCAGAAGACTGAAGAGAGTAAATCCGAGCGAAAGCCACAAGAGAGTTTTTTCGGGATTGGAAGAGAGATACTCTGAAGGCCGTCTTCTTTTGGGAACTGGGTGGGTGATCGATACGACCCTGTCTCCGAGCATACTCTCCTGAAACGCCTTGATCGTAGGTGGACGGTCATCAGGATGCAGGCTCATCGCCCATAAAATCGCTTTTTCTGTTCTCGGACTGACTTCAGGATTGAGCTGTTGCATCGGTGCCAGGATCTCCGGATGGAGAAAACGTTCGCGTGCATCAGCCGGCGGTGTATTGGTGAGCAGGTGATACAGGGTTGATCCGAAGGAAAAAATATCAGAACGGATATCTGTATGGCCGCTATCGCCCCCGTATTGTTCCAATGGTGTGTACAGGGCGGTTCCCTGGCCTTGAAGAATAGTGATCGTTATTTCACCGGGAGCAAGAACTTTTACCAACCCGAAGTCCACCAGCTTGATCAACCCGGACGGGGTTTGTTTAAGATTGCTGGGTTTAATATCCCGATGCAGAATGGGTGGTGTCTGATTGTGAAGATATGATAATGCGTCAGATATCTGGTTGACCCAGCTCAGAACCAGGTTCTCTTCAAGAAATTCACCATTCTGACGGGCTTCCATCATCAACATTCTAAGATCCTTACCGGGTATATAATCCATTACCAGGTAATCAAGACTGCCGATAGAGAAGAAATCGGAGACTTTGGGGAGATTGGGATGATCAAGGCGGGCGAGTACTGTTGCTTCTCTGAGGAATTGATCACGGGCTTCCTTTACCAGCTCTGAAGGCAAACTACGGTCATGTTCGACTTCTTTTAACGCAGTCTCTCGGCCTTCAAGCCGCATATCATCCGCAAGGTAAATGCAGCCCATTCCTCCCTGTCCGATGATCCGGCGTATGCGATACCGCCCGCGTAGTATTTCCCCTGTTTTCAGAGGGATAGGCATGCGAAACTCTCTCTTCTCTCCCCAAAACGAAAGGAACTATCGGCGTTGACGTCCCAAAAGTTTGGCGTATGTGAAATTGGACAAATTCTGCTATATTATACCTCGATGATGAAAATCATTTTTCAGGACTAGACTATGACAAAGCCACTTGAAAACCGGGCTATTCCGGAATCTCCAGTTTTTATTGCCCAGAGCGGGGTGCTGAGCGGGCAACGATGGTCAGTTGACCGGGAACTGACCATAGGGAGGGATCCAGTCTGCGCACTGGTCATCCCTGACAGACAGGTTTCGAGGATCCACGCGAGATTGAGCGCAACCCCAGAGGGTATTCTGCTGGAAGACCTGGGTAGCAAGAATGGGACATTCATCAACGGCGAACAGATCATCGATCCGGTGATTTTGAGTGATGGCGATGAAATCCAGGTTGCCATGGTTCAGACATTCATCTACCTGAGTTCGGATGCAACAATGCCGCTGGAAGCAACGATGAGATCAACCAAGGGTAAAGGCAGGCGATTGCGCATAGATATGAAGTCCAGAAGGATCTGGGTCCGGGGAACAGAGGTCATTCCACCATTGTCTGTTCCGCAATTCAGGGTCATGCAGATTCTGAACGAAAATCCAGGAGAAGTGATCTCACGGCAGGATATGATCTCACAGGTTTGGGGCGACGAAGTATCACAGGGAGTATCTGACCAGGCTCTGGACGCATTGATCCGCAGATTGCGGGACAGGATCGGCGCCATTGATCCCGATCATGATTATCTCGTCACGGTCCGGGGATTTGGTTTTCGAATTAACAATCCTGATGAATAATACATAGAGTAGACCGCGTCATTCACAGGAAGTACACACTACTAAACATTTTACAATCAAGAATTGACAATTTTGAATTGTAGTAAACTTCTTCTATATACAGGTGAACAGATGACAAAAAGCATCGCCGGGTGAGGGGTGCTTTTTGGTTTATGAAGGTGAATGACAATGAAGAATAAAATATTTCTTACAATTCTTGTTCTCGTTTTGATGATGTTCTCAATTATTGGAGGAGCATTGGGAGGCGCAGGTGTAATGTATGTTGCCTTATCCCGGGGATTACTGGAGGGATCTGGACAGTCTGGAACGATCCCTGAACCGACTCCGTTTTCACTGGCTCAAGAACAACCCAACCGGCTGGTTGTATCAACGACGGAAATGGAAACAGCCATCACCGGAACAGTTGCCGGGATCGGTCCGGCTGTGGTCACTGTGATTGGGAAGGTACAGGGTCAACGTGATTTCTTTGGCAATTCTTTGGAAGCACAGGTATCAGGGAGCGGAGTCATTATTGACAAAGCCGGATATATCCTGACCAATAATCATGTTGTGGAAGATGCCTCTGGATTGGTTGTTGTACTGGCAAACGGTGATGAACAGGAAGCAAAGCTTGTCGGCTCAGATCCATTCGTTGATATCGCCATTCTAAAAACAGGCGGATCAGTACCCGCGGTTGCCGCCCTGGGGAACTCGGATACATTGGCAGCCGGTGAGACTGTGATCGCCATTGGATCACCGTTGGGAGATTTGAAGAATACAGTTACCGTTGGTGTGATCTCCGCCACCGGGCGCAGCCTTGATTCGGGGAGAGGTTACCAGTTAACTGATATGATCCAGACAGATGCAGCCATTAATCAGGGAAATTCCGGTGGGCCGCTGGTCAATCTGGCCGGAGAAGTCATTGGCATTAATACCCTGGTTGTACGGGGGAGTGGATCGAGTTCGACAACAGCTGAGGGTTTGGGATTTGCCGTACCTTCGAATACGGCAAGAGCGATCGCTGATCAGATTATCCAGAAGGGATACTTTGCACGCCCATACCTGGGCATTCGATATCAATCCATTACACCGAGTATTTCTTCCGTTTATGGTTTGCCGGTGGAATGGGGAATATATGTAGCCCAATTGGATTCTGACAGCCCTGCCGCCCGGGCGGGTTTGCGCCGCGGTGATATCATCACAAAGATCGGTGACCAGACATTGGACGATAATCACCCATACATCAACGCGCTTTTCGCGTATTCTCCGGGGGAGACCATCCAGCTTGAAATCGTACGGTCAGCAAAAACAATTCAACTGCCCGTAACACTGGGTGAGAGTAAATAGACCAATGCCCCGGGATATAAGAACCGGGGCATTGATAATTAAACTGAGTATTTGTTGTCCAATTTAAAGATTGCTCACTTCTTCAAATTCTGTTCCATGGAGAATTTCAAAACCTCACGGTAGACATTCTTAATGGCCTCCAGTGCTTCCGCCGGCTGATTGGGTTGCTGCTCACTCTGAGTGACAACACTGTTAAGTAAAGTTACCAGCTCTGGCGTGATCAGATCGGCGTTTTCCTGCATGACTTTCTGACGGTCTTCCGGTTTTTCCAGCGACATCAGCATTTCAATGAACTGGATTTCCGGAGGTGGAGCACTCGCTTTTTGGATAATCCCGGCAATCTTTTGCAATTTTTCCAGGCGAACCATATCATTCAACTGGCGGGCAGATTGGATTTCCTGGCGGAGAAGCTCGACAAACATCTCTGTCATGGCCGGTAGGGCTTCTTCCGTTGCCTTTTCCGGGTTCTCAGCGGCCAATATGGTATCCAGCATTCCTCTGGCTCGCCCGATTTCTTCCTGCATTACCCGATCAATCTCTTTTGTCAAATCCAGCAGGTGATCACGTAATTCTTCAAGGCGTTTCTTTTCATCACCTTCCGCGGCTGTAATCTTGTTTGTCAACTGCTCGAAGAATGAATAATCCAGACCGGCCCGGGCCATGGAAACGATCGTATCCACCTGTGTCATGCTGGGAGCTGTTGTCACAAGCTCCAACAATTTTTCACGGGTGAGGCCTTCTTTACCGGCTTCCTGCAATGCTTTCATTGCGGCTTCCGAATCTTCAGCCTGTGCTTTTAATTTCCGGCCAAATTCTGTTTCCTCCAGGGCGGCTTTCTGGATGGCGGCCAATGCTTTGGCTGAACGCTGATCACCCTGTGCCAGTGAGGCTTCAACCAGACGGTTGATTATGCTGAAAAACGCATTGTCCACCAGTGTTTCTTCATTCTTGAGTACATCCGGGATTGAATCCGGAGATGTAGTCATCAGGCGTTGAAGAAGGTTGACACGTTTTTGTTGCTCATCCAGCATTTCCTTGGTAATTCCGTCACCTTCCAGAATCTTCTCTACAAGGGACTGGAATGTGAGCATGGTCTGTGGTTGCAGAATATAGGCCTTGCGCTTTTCCATGGGCAATGCATTAACGACCTGGTTAATGATTGGACCGATCATCCGTTCCTGTTCATTAACAGGCATCCCCAGATCTGGGGGGAAGAAAGTCAGCAGCAAGTCTTTTTCAGGATCATGGTAGACAATTGGGGATGGGACCGTTCCCTGGTATCCACAACTCTGGCATTGAACGAGATTGTATGCGCCGGAGAGCAGTATTTGCTTTGCCTGGGGATCCGTGTTTAAATCAAAAAGCTGCCTCATTTCCACAATCACGGGCTGATGGCAGCGCGGACACATTGTTTGGGTTTTTGCCATAACGGACACTCTCAATGAAAAGGATAAAAAGGATTATACCCGCGAAATCTACGCATTGATACCGCGGGGAAGGGTGAAGTAGAACCTTGCCCCTTTTGGCGCCGGATCCACCCAGATTCGACCGCCATGGGCTTCGATGATAGCCCGTGACAGGTAAAGCCCCAGGCCGGCGCCCTTGGTTGCCCTTGACATCTCCGGGGAACGGTAGAAACGGTCGAACACATGCGGAATATCATTGGGTGAAATGCCGGGTCCCTCATCACTCACACAGATAATAACCCGGTCCGGGCGGACCTGTCCGCTCACCCGGATCTCCCCATCGGGGGAATACTTGATCGCATTAGAGATCAGATTGGATATTACCTGCCGGATGCGGGTTTCATCTGCCAGGATGACAGGAAAATCCTCGGGAAAATCGGTGACAATGGTGTGCTTGCTGGTTTGAGTCTGAAAGCGTTTGACCAACCTTTCAGCCATATCCGGCAGAAGAATATCAGACTGTTTCAGGGAAACACCACCTGCCTGCAACCTTGACGCGTCCAGCATATTCTCAATCAGACCGGTCAACCGGTCGGCTTCTTCTTCAATGACCTGCAGGCTTTCATTGACCACTTTACGGTCCCAGCGAGCGTCATCACGCCGCAGGGTTGAAACATACCCTTTGATCAATGCCACCGGGGTTTTCAATTCATGTGAAATTATGGAGATGAAAGTGCTTTTTAATTCTTCCGCTTCGCGGAAACGGGTGATATCCCGGATGGTGGCGATGATATTTAGCAGTGTGCCTTCTTCGGAAAGCAGAGGTGCGTATGTGATCCCGATAGCCAACGGGACCTGATTATTCTTACGTTTCAGGTCACCTTCCACATACAACTGGGCGTGTGGGGTCAGGGGCCAACCTCCGGCTTCCGCCTGGTCCAGTGTGACACCCTGGGTTGGACCCGCCCACTGAATGATCTGATCGTGATCCTTGCCTTCAATTTCCCCAGAATCAAGGCCGTAAAGCCGGCTGAACGATGCATTGCAAACCTGGATTTTCCGATCCGGATTCAAGATCAGTATTCCATCTCCGGCATTTTCAAGCAACGCCTCCATGCGTTTCTTTTCCATGGTGACCTGCTTGTAAAGCTGGGCATTCTGAACCGCTACAGCTGCCTGATTGGCGAAACTTTGCAGCAACTTGCGGTCTGTTTTGGAAAAGATTCCCAGGTAACTCCGGAAAATATAGATCACACCAACGATCTTCTGGCGGGATATCAATGGAAGACCCACACCGGTCAAAAAGCCCATACTTGCGGCAAAGGTAAGATGGTCCAGCAAACGGTTGATCTCGGGAATCTCTGCTTCCACCGATTCAACCGAAGACGGGATATCCGCCAGCAAGGGGGTAATCGCCCGCAGGAAAGCCGCGGGTATGCCTACCGAAGTTTGTACCTTCCATCCAAGGGTCTCAGACCGGAGTGCGATCAAACCAGCCTGTCCGGCCAACATTTCTATACTGACACTCAGGATACGTTCCAGGAGTGTCTTAAGATCCAATTCACCAGCCAATCCGGCGGCAATCTCCAGAAGATAATCTCTTTGTCTGACACGGAAATCGGGAAGCATGGAAATATTATAGTAGGGTTCGGTCGATGTGGCAGGTTTGATACAGGCTATTGCGTTGGTTTTGCGTCGGTTGACTGAAATGTTGAACCCTGCTATATTTCTACCGCTATGCAAAAGGCATCTTCCAGCAGCTGGATTTCCAAAATTGGCCATTTTTTTGCCAGGAATCTTCGTTGGCTCGCGCCAGGTCTTGGAGTAAAACGTTGGTTAATTTTGATCCTTATCGGTGCGACCATGATCGGTTTGGGTTTCGCGGTGCTGGTTATAGATTTTTACCGCACAGCACCTGAAACCTGGTGGCTGCCGGCCCTTTCTTTCCTATCATTGCGTTTTCTTGACCGACCTTTACGCGCGTTAGTATTTGGTGGATTGGGTATTGGTTTCATTTTTTTTGGAACGTACAAGCTGAACCGGTCATTGTTAAAGCCCTACATGGTTCCCGGGAAACCGGTTTTGGATGCCGTAAGCGCCTTCCGGAAAAAGGAACGTGGACCGCGAATTGTTGTCATCGGTGGTGGAACCGGGTTATCATCCATGCTTCGCGGGTTGAAGAACCATTCCAGCAACCTGACTGCCATTGTGACTGTAGCTGATGATGGCGGGTCATCCGGGGTTCTGCGCCGCAATATGGGGGTGCTTCCTCCCGGTGATATTCGAAACTGCCTGACCGCGTTATCCAATGATGAGGCTTTGCTAACACAGATTTTCCAGTATCGATTTGGTGAAGGGGCTGGTTTAAACGGCCATACCCTGGGGAACCTGTTCATTACAGCTCTGGCAGATATAACCGGCAGTTTTGAAAAAGCTGTCGCAGAATCAGGCCGGGTCCTTGCGGTTCAGGGGCGCGTTCTGCCATCCACATTGCACGATGTCAAACTCATTGCCGATAAATCGACAAATGAGGACAAATCCGAAATCCGGATCACGGGGGAAAGCAAAATCCCCCTGATCGAGGGACGGATCAAACGCGTTTGGTTGGAACCTGATAATCCACTGGCATTTCCCCCGGCTGTCCAGGCTATTTTGAATGCTGATTTGATCATTGTGGGACCCGGAAGCCTGTTCACCAGTATCTTGCCCAATCTGCTGGTTCCAGACCTTTCTGAAGCCATAAAAGCCAGCCGTGCGACAAAATTCTATATTTGTAATGTGGCAACACAATCCGGTGAGACGGATGGCTTTACAACCGCAGACCATATTCACACCATAGAAAAGCACCTGAACCAGCGGATTTTCGATCTGGTTATCTGCAATCAGAAACAGGATATCCATCTACCCGAAGGTGTAGACTGGGTGCGAATCGACGAGAACCTGGGCGAGGAGTATTCGACCTATTCCAGTGACCTGATTGATCCGAAAAATCCATGGAGACATGATTCAGGAAGGCTGGCACAGGTTATAATGGACCTATTCTATGAGAGAACCGGTCCATTGCTGTATCGCGACACAGTTTAATAGACAGGTAAATCCGCCTTATTGAAGGCATGGAAAATATACATCATTCCTCAGGAGGTAATCCATGGCAGTAAAAGTAGGTATCAATGGTTTCGGCCGCATTGGCCGACAGGTTTTAAAAGCAATCATTGAACGCGCCGGTGGCGAGTTGGAAGTTGTGGCCATTAACGACCTGTTCGACAGCAAGACCAACGCCCATCTGTTCAAATATGACTCCAACTACGGCCGCTTTGACGGTACGGTTGAAATTGCTGAAAATGACCTGGTTGTCAACGGCAAGAAGATCAAAGTCACCGCTGAAAAAGACCCCGCCATGCTGAAATGGGGCGATATGGGTGTGGATATCGTTGTTGAATCCACCGGTTTGTTTGTCGATGCCGCCGGTGATCCCGCTAAAGGAAAAGCCGGTGCCCGCGCTCACATCGAAAAAGGCGGCGCCAAGAAGGTTATCATCTCCGCCCCTGCGAAGAACGAAGACCTGACCGTTGTTCTGGGCGTCAACGAAGACAAATACGACCCCAAACAGCACCACGTGGTTTCCAATGCTTCCTGCACCACAAACTGTCTGGCTCCGGCGGCCAAAGTGTTGCATGAACTCTGCACCATCCAGTACGCCACCATGACCACCATTCACAGCTACACCAACGATCAGGTCATCCTGGATCAGGGACACCGGAAAGAACTGCGCCGCTCCCGCGCCGCCGGTTTGAATATCATCCCCACCACCACCGGCGCTGCCAAAGCCATCGCCCTGGTTCTGCCCGAACTGAAGGGCAAATTCGACGGCTATTCCCTGCGCGTTCCCTCTCCCACCGTTTCCGTGGTTGACTTCACCGCGACCGTGGAAAAATCCGTTACCAAAGACGATCTGAATGCTGCCTTCGTCGCTGCCGCCAATGGCAAACTGAAGGGCATTCTGGGTGTCACCACCGGCGAATATGGTGATCCTCTGGTTTCCACCGACTTCAAAGGCGATCCCCGGTCTTCCATCGTTGACCTGCCCTACAATATGGTCCTGGGCGGCAACCTGGTGAAAGTTGTCACCTGGTACGACAATGAATGGGGTTATTCATGCCGTACAGCCGATCTTGCCAAATTAATGGCAAAATCTCTGTAATCTGAAAGTACGATAACATTAGAGAATGCGTAATCCCGGGTCATTTGATCACTGGATTGCGCATTCTTTCTAAATTCTCAGAAACCAGTGAGGGATCTATGTTCAACAAAAAAACTGTTGCCGATATGGATGTGAAGGGGAAGAAAGTTCTGGTACGTGTTGATTTCAATGTGCCGATCAAAGAAGGCCAGGTCGGTGATGATACCCGTATCCGGGCTGCGCTCCCCACAATCGAATACCTGCTGGATAAGGGTGCCGCGGTAATCCTATGTTCACACCTGGGTCGTCCAAAAGGAGAACCCAATCCCAAGTATTCCATGAAACCTGTTGGTGAATATCTGAGTGGTCTGATCAAGAAACCGGTGGCATTTGCTAATGATTGTATCGGAGCACCAGCAGAGGCTGCTGCAAAAGTGCTGAAACCGGGTGAGATCCTGCTGCTTGAGAATACCCGTTACCATGCGGAAGAAGAAAAGAACGACCTCGAAATGGCCAAAAAACTGGCATCGCTGGCTGATCTTTTTGTTAATGATGCCTTCGGAACTGCACACCGTGCCCATGCTTCCACAGAGGGAGTAGCACGGTTCCTGCCCGCGGCTGCTGGTTTCCTGCTGGAAAAAGAGATCAAGTATCTCGGACAGGCCATTGCAGACCCGAAACATCCATTCGTTGCGATTCTGGGTGGTTCAAAGATCAGCGACAAGATCGGTGTGATCAAAAACCTGCTGACGAAAGCTGATGTTATCCTGATTGGCGGTGGAATGGCCAACACATTCTTCAAAGCTCAGGGTTATCCAGTGGCAGATTCGCTGGTGGAAGATGAAGCCCTTGAAACCGCGAAAGAATTACTGGCAGAAGGCGGAATGAAACTCCGTCTACCGGTTGATGTGACCATTGCCGATAAATTTGATGCCGAAGCGGAATTCAAAGTAATGGATATGGCTCCCATACCGGATGGTTGGAGAATTCTGGATATTGGTCCCAAAACAGTTGAGGCGTATGCCAAAACCCTGAAAGATGCAGGCACGGTTGTCTGGAATGGACCGATGGGTGTGTTTGAGTTCCCGAACTTTGCCAAAGGTACTTATGCTGTGGCTAAAGCAGTTGCGGAATCCAGCGCGGTGAGTATCATTGGCGGTGGTGATTCTGTTGCTGCCATACAAGAGTCCGGTCTGGCGGACAAGATCACGCACATTTCCACCGGAGGCGGAGCTTCCCTGGAAATGCTGGAAGGTCTGGTTCTCCCGGGGCTGGCGGCTCTGCAGGACAAATAGGTAAAACCAACCTGAATAACATAAACGACCCTGAACAACAGGGTCGTTTTGCTATTAATCCGTTCTTCTTTGCTGATACCATCCTGTTTTTGATACTTCGAACACGTCAAAATCAGGGATGTATGGTTTTATATCCAATAATGGAGTACCATCCAGCATATCCGCTCCAGTGATTGAAAGAATATTCCCCTGTCTGGAGTTCAATCGGACAACCGAAAAGCCCAGAGGATTGGGACGGCATGGGTATCGCGTGGAAAACAGGCCGTGGATTTTATCATCGAGGAAGGGTTTAACGAGCAAAGCCACTTCATCATCAGTTCTGTGAAACTCATAGAATAGAAAGATATGTGAGAATTCTTCAATCCCCGTCAACCCATCCAAATACTCCGGGAAGACTTCCACCGTTCCCTGCAGATTGCTACGGGCAGCCTGGATGGGAGTCAGCTTTTTTTCGATGTTGGGTGTATGGATAATTCCGATGGGCTGCATGTCTGTCATACGCTTAAATTTCTCCCGGGCGGGTCATTGTTATCAGACGGACGCCTTTCACCTGTTTAAAACTGGCGCCCTGTTGTATTGTAAGCAGCGCAGTATCTTCATCAACAACCCGTGAACCGGATAGAAATGTGACATTATGCTCAAACAACAACGGTGTCATGGGTGTTGATGGGCCAAGTATCATTACCTGCGAATCCGGACGACACAATGAAAGCAAGTTTTCCATGGTATGGTTGATAAAGGCAGTGCCAGTGATGGCAATGACATCTGCCCGGGGAATAAATTCGAAAGCAGCCTCTTCCGGAAAATCATCTCCGGATGGATTCTTTTCAATTACCCGGCATTCTTTGGCGATCGTTTTCAATCGATCGACAAAAGGAAAGTGACCGACAACCACAAGATTCCTACCTTTACTTTTCTCAGCCAGCACTTCTGCCGCGTTGATCTGACGAAGACGCGATTCATCAATATCAATCAGTGAATTAATGGCAGCAATCCCAATACTGGCTTCCAGAAGATTGTCTGAGAGGATCATACCAGCCAATTCCTGGGCCGTTTTTCTATGTAATTCACCCACACCATCACTGGGTGAATGTCCATGTGGTCCACTGTTGACCATGGTGGAACCCAATCCGCCATATTTACTGCACACCATGGTCCAGTGCACTCCAATGATCACTTTACGAACAGGTACCGGTTCTTTGGGGAGGGTATTGAGTATGTCGTGCAAGATTTTCATTGAAGTTAATTTCTCCTTTTTTCAATGGTTGAGACATGGACATTACTGAGTTATAAGATGAACCTTCTTCAGTATATACACGCGTCTTTGTTTCATTGGAGATGCGATTGATGGAATGTTATTCGATCCAACCATGCCATCTCTTTATTTTCTTGCTTCATCGGGATGAAGAGCCTTTACTTTGATGCAAAATTTCGTACATAAAAGTTTCCTGATTGATATTTAACCCGAATAATTTCCCCGCTATTGACAAGAGATTCAATTACTTGATTACTCTGTCCAGCCATTTCCACCATCCGGAGGATTACTTCTTCGCGAAGTGGATGCACTGATGTTATGGCTAGAATATCTTCTGGAAGATCTCCTGTTGATTGAAAATCATTTGGTTCGGCTTCGAATAGCACATCCATCGAGGGAAGCTGTCTGGATGTTGTCACCAAAAATTCCTGGAGGAAACGGGCATCCGGCGGTTGTACCCAGTCGTCGGACGGTGGACGGGTGGGGATGGAAAAATACGATGTGAATGTGTTGAGATTTTTAAGAAAGGCGATTACCGGTTCCAATGCTCCCCAGTTGTCGTTCAAGCCATTCACGAGCATGGTTTCGGTTACGAACTTTCCGGTATACCGGGAGCGGAATTTGGTTATTCCCTGCAAGATCCCATCAAGATGCAATTTGCCATGGGGGCGGTCTATCTTTTTCCAGAGAGCCGCGTCCAGCGTATCAACCTTTAATGAAACCCAATCTGCGCCCTGAAGATCGTTCTGAACATCGATGCGATTGATCAACGACGCATTGGAAATTACAGCCACTGGGATCTGAAATTGTTTCAGACCATCAATGATTTTACCCAGATTAATATCCAGAGTCGGTTCTCCGTCCGGAACAAGTGTCAGGTAATCAACCTTGCGCTCGTGTTGATCACAGTCTCGTAGTTTATTATCAACATCCTGGATAATTTCATTAACCTTGAAAATCCCCCGCCGTTCAATACTCATTGATGATGTACGGCCAACCTGGCAGTACACACACGAATACGTGCAATTTTTGGGAGGGATATGGTTGATCCCCAGGCTGGAACCCAAACGGCGGGAAGGAACAGGCCCGAAAGCGATCATCCGGCAGACCTGAAATGTTTTGGGTGAATGATTAATCGTTTACTCATCATCATCGAGTAGCGCCTGTTGCCCTGCAGGTGTGGCAATCCAGAGCAGAAGGATCATTAACACCGCGGATGTAATACACCATGAGCAGGTGGCATGGATGACAAAAGGCTCCAGATATGTCAGGTATGCAGAAAATAGAACACCAAAAAAGCACATTCCCCAGACAGCCAGCAGGCAGAATTTCTTTAGCGCGGGTTTGCAAATTCTTCCCAGCACCCAGGTAGTAATAATTGCGAGGTAGCCGAGAACACCGATCACGCCAATCGGTATGAGATTGAACAAACGGGCATATTGACTGGATTGAACGGTCACGCATCCAGGCATTCCAACCCCGCAAACGGGGGTTGCCGCTGTTATTTCAATATAAGACAGGTACCCGGCAACCAGTAAACCACCACCCACAATCATTGGGATTGACCAGGCAAACCAACGCTTATAGGATTCCTCTCCGTTCTTTAAGAAAAAGCAAATAACCGGAAAAGCTACGGCAGACACCAGGACGATAAAAACCATGACAGCGAAGAATCCGGTTAAACCGCCGGTTTTCATCAAGTCCAAAATACCGGGAAATCCCAGAAGAGCAAAGACAGGGATTATTGCTGTGTACCAGCTCTTTCCGGTTGCGATCGGAGTGGATTTTAAAATCAAAACTAGCGAGGCGATAAGACTGAGTATGAGAAAAAATAGAACAATTACAGCAAGCTGATTTTCATCCATAATACTCTTTCATTGAAATTTGATTGGTTTTTCAGTCGATTTCGATTTATGTAATCACATTTCGGATAATGCATCTGTGATTTGCATCCGGATCAGTGATCAAAACTGCAATCCATTTAATTGAAAACTAATTGTAAGCGATACGGGTTGTTTCATCTGTCATTGTCTTGGACAACCGTTCTTCCCATATCGGATTTTCCCAGGTTCGTAATTCTGTTTGTATGTCCAGGTACTTTTGTGGAATGGGATGGGTTCCCAGCACAACCTGAACGTTATACCGGTTTTCCAGAAATTGCCTGAATGTATCGATATAAGGGCAGGGGGGATAACCAACCAGAAAACCCGTTGCGAGGTGAATCACCTGTGCTCCATTTTTCACCATTTCTTCACCGCAGTATTCAATATTGCCTCCGGGACAACCGGCACAAGTTGTATAACCAACAAGTTCAACATCCCTGTCTTTATAGGAACTGAAGGCACCTTCCCTTGCTTTCAATGAACGGAAGCATTTCCCTCCTGCGCATGTGCGATATCTGTCACAGATGATAATTCCGATTTTTACCAATTCTCCCATGAGTTCTCCTTGAGATGGCTCAGCCATGTGAATTATGGCCGAGAACCTGCTTTCAATTGTTGTAACGGTTATACATCCACCATGGTTTGAAGCAATTGTGTTAATGCTTCTGCCTGAGTGTAATTCTCGACAGTGATTTTTTGCCTTGATATTCCCGGCACTTCACTGACTGCCTGGATGATACTTAATGCCAGTGGGACGGCTATGGGACAAAGCGGGGAGGAAGGTCGGAAGATATAGGAAATATTCCCGTCCGGATCAATGTTTATGTTCTGAACCAAACGCATCCGGATAACATCTGCACCCGTTTCCGGGTCAATTACAGTCGACAATTTCTCCAAAAGGTCTTTTTCAAGCTGTCTATCTTCCATTTATCACCTGCCTGTTCTAGAGAAAACTGATCAGTTCAGACCAGACCTGATGAATCGCTTTTGATGCGTTTGATTCGGGAAAAAGATCAACGACCGGGCTCCCCTGGATCATTGAATTTGGGATGGCTTCATCGAAGGGGATTTCTCCTATTACTTCCAGGTCTTTCCCTTTTACATACTGGCGGATTTCTTCAGCGCCATCGGGATAAATGTCTGCTTTATTGATACAAACCTTTGAAGGGATTCTAAAATGCTCCAGAGTGGCAAGAATCCGTTTCAAATCATGCAATCCTGCCTGTCCCGGTTCCGTGATGACCAATGCAAGGTCAGCCCCTGCACAGGCAGAGATAACCGGACAACCAATGCCCGGGGGACCGTCAATGATAATCAATGGAGAAGCCGTGTCTTCCGCATACAACCGGGCTTGTTGCTTCACCATGGTCACCAGTTTCCCCGAATTATCCCTTCCCGGGAATAATTCAGCGTGAAATAAAACACCGTACCGGGTTTGTGACCTGAACCAGAATCCTTCCTGCTGTTTGACCATCCGAATGGCTTCCGAAGGGCACGCATGGACGCAGGCGGCACAACCATCACAGGCAATCGGGTCTATCCACATTATCTCTGGCCTGGTATGGGATTGGAAGATGGCATCAAACCGGCAAACCCTGACACATTCCTTGCATCCGGTGCATAAATCTTCGTTAATCTCAGCGAGTGCCCCTCCCCAGAATTCGTATCCTTCCGTACCGGATGGCTGCAACACCAGACTCAGATTGGCAGCATCAACATCGGCATCGACATATGTTGTTGCTCCCAAAACACGGTCGTTCGCGCACAACCAGGCAAATGAAGCGCTCAGGCTGGTTTTTCCGGTGCCGCCTTTACCGCTGAGAATGACCACCTGTTTCATGGCAAATAGGTTTCCAGTTCAGGATGATTTTTCGCTTCTTCAATAATGGGTCCCTGTTTCAAAAAGCCCAATGCCACATAACTGCCACGGCACGTAAGTAAACTTTGACCGGGGTCAATATTTATTCCTGCCGGAATGATAATTCTCCTGTTTGTTTCAATCTGGCCTATATTCAGGACTCTCAATGGATGTAAAACAGAATTCTCTATCAGACTTTTCCGTCCCAGACCAAATCCACCGGATGTTCTACTGCCGGAGATAAAATACACGGTTTCACCTGCTGAAAAGCCGTATTCCTCAAAAGCTTCTGGAGGGATCTGGATCATATTGTTTTCCCCAACCACCACCCAACCGAACACCCATTTTCCACCTTTTGCAAGTTGAGGCATAAAAGACCTTTCAGAATAAAGACTTGATCTGATCATACATGGAATTGAAAGCGGTTATGTATTCGGGTTTTACATCGGTGATCAATGCCCCCCTGGCTATCCCTTCCGCAATTTGGCGGTCATAGGGAATTCGCATCAATACAGGTAATGATATATTCCGGTAGAAATCATCCGCAGGGAGAAATGCACCATTTTCACGGTTAATCACAATTCCGGCTTTGATCGACATTTCGTTGATTATTCCAACCATTTGTTTTAGATCATGCAATCCAAATGGTGTGGATTCTGTTACCAGAATGACAAAATCAGCACCCTTCAGGGTCTCTACTACGGAGCATGAAGCACCCGGAGGTGCATCCAGAATGGCAATTTCGCCATCATCCAGATTCTCCCGGTGTTTAAGCTGCCGGATCACAGGAGTTGGCATAGGCTCGCTGATGGTCAGAACACCCTGTGCGAAATGAATGCCTTCCGGGGTGTGACCTGATTCCAATGAACCGATCGGGTTTGAGGTCTCTATGATGGCTTCTTCAGGACAATTCCAGGTACAACTTCCACACCCGTGGCACAATTGAGGGAAGACGAGAATTTTTTTCCCAATTTGTGCCAGAGCATGGAATTGGCATACACCAACACATGTGCCGCATCCGGTACATTTTCTTTCATCGATTTCCGGAATACAGATAACGGCTGCTTCCTTCCTTTCCAGGGTGGGATGGAGAAAAAGATGTCCGTTGGGAGCTTCAACATCACAATCTACATACCTGACTCTATGCGTGACTGATAATGTGTGTGCCAAGGCAACCGCAACGGTAGTTTTCCCGGTTCCTCCTTTTCCACTGGCAACGGCAATTCGCATGACGCTCCTGAAATGGTGTTACGAAAATGGTAGCAGATTTCCCTGCTCAAACTGTTCAACAACCTGTTCTACTGATGCTTCACCTGCTGGAAATAGAAACATTTTGATTTTGGCTGCCTTGAATGCATTGGCGGCATTTGGACCAAAATTACCACTGATCACAGCACTTGCACCTTTATTTATCACAAATTGAGCAGCAGCAACACCTGCCCCCCCTGATTCAGATGCTCCGGGATTGATGAAGGATTCCCATTCCTTGCTTTCCGTATCAAATTTGATCAACCAGGGCGAACGTCCAAATCTTTCTTCTGCGGGGCTATTCCTATCTTCTTGTTTTGATGAAATCATTAATATCATTATGCCTCCATTTATCATCTTATATTGCCCATCTCAGGGACCGGGAGATTCACAGAAATCCTGCTAGTGAAGCAGTTCCCTGTGGTCAACCAGCTTGCCATCGATATATGCCTGGATCGCCTCATCAATGTCTGAAAGATCTGTTACTACCGGCTGGATATTCAGACTACGCATGCTTTCGTAGGCTCCCATTCCCATTCCACCACACAAAACTGCGGAACAATCGGAAATAGCTTCAGCCATGCTGATATGTTTGTTGTGTGAAGCCGGATCCATCCCGTGGCCGGCTCCATTGGGATTTTCGGAATTAGCCTGATCGCTGAAGTGGGAATGTCCCATCTTGTTCCGCAATTCCTTCGCAGTAACCCTCCCATCTTCAATTGTACATACCAGGTAATAGGGGGCCCGACCAAAATGCCGGCTGATAAGCTTTCCCTCATCTGTGATAACTGCAATTTTCATAGTAATCTCTCCACGTCTGGTTTCAGTTTTTTCAATCAAACCTGACGAAACCGGAGCCCGTTGAATGTCCGTCAGGTTAAATCAGAGGTCTAATCCTAATAATATGGTAAGTATACAACGAAAACAAGTGTCAATCTACCAATATATTATGAAAAAACCAAATTATTCTATTAAAAACTATTGATTTAAATAGAATAGTGTGCTATAGTAGATTCATCACTCAAGCAGGAGATACGCTATGCCAAGACATGGAAGAGGTTGGGCAATGGGAGCTTTGAGACAGGGCGGTGAATGGCATTCTCCTGTCGCACAAGCTTTACTGGAGCCTGCCTTGCTGGCCCTCTTACAGGAGAAACCAAAGCACGGGTATCTATTATTATCCGAAATATCTGACCTGGGGATCCCAACCTTTCATCCCAGCGTGGTGTACAAAGTCCTGCGAGATATGGAAATGTTACATTGGATCAAATCCGACTGGGAGCCCGAAGCAACTCAGGGCCCTCCCAGAAGGATGTACCGGATAACTGAGCAGGGAAATACTGTAACGGAAAACTGGTTGAAAGAACTCGAGAAAACACAAAGCCTGATTGAGGTGATTCGAAAAAAAATGGAACACTGAGAAAGGAGTGTATTATGCCGGCAAGAAATGGAACAGGCCCGTCGGGTTCGGGGCCGCGCACAGGACGGGGGATGGGTAATTGTTCACCTGCGCGTACGTCAGTAAACAATACATCGATATCCAATACATCGGCTTCCTGGCCATTCAGCTGGGGAAGGCGTTTGTGGCGCGTCGTAGGAAATGGTTTAAGAGGGCTACGTCGGGGACGGCGTAATGTCCGGTATTGAAAACAGGAAAGGAGTGATCATGCCAGGATTTGATCGAACTGGACCATTTGGCACTGGACCGAATGGATGGGGTATGGGACCCTGTGGAGGGGGAGGAGCTTATGGAAGAGGGCGTTTCTTCCGACGAGGTGGTTTTGGAAGGGGTTTCTTTGCACAGGACATAACGCCGGAGGAAGAAAAGACCGTATTGGAAAACCGGAAGAATTGGCTGGAATCTGAAATTGAAGCCATCACAAAGAAATTGGGAGATCTGCAGAAATAATGAGGAAAGCCGGATAGGGAGTAATCCATTTCCCATCCGGCTTTTTTCATCCATCCTGCATCAAAAATATTCTATATAAATAATCCGTCCATTAATGCATCATTAACGAATCCAAATCCTCATCCAGAGCCTGAAGGTCTTCCTCATGCTCCACTTCCTGTTCGAGGATGGTCAGAACCATATTGTAAGTTACAGGATCCTTGTCGCGGACCAATAATTGCAGTTTTTGATAAACATCAATCGCGCATTGTTCGCCTTTGATATTCTGGGCCAGGATCGCTTTAACGAAAGGATCAGTCGGGGCGTCGTATCCACAATGGGTAAGTTTAAACCATTCCTTGGGGTCAATGATTGGCGTTCCACCCAATTGGATAATCCGGGTTGCCAGCAAATCTGCATGCGAGAGTTCTTCCGTCGCATGCAGTACCAATTCAGATGCCACAGCGTCTTTCATCGGACCTTTTACAACCTTCGCGCCCACCCAGTATTGGTAGTAAGCAAGCCATTCATCCGCCAACGCCTGATTAAGAAGCTTGAGCAATTCATCAACATCCATTCCAACAATTTGACGGCCTTTGGTACCCATTTTTAACTCCTCATTAAATAGAAATTTCTGTATGATAACTCACAGATTTAGTATTTATCGTTGAAACCAGTCTTGCTGAGTGTCATTAAATTAGACTTGACATTTCCTCGATAATATTATTATATAGGAATTCATCTTTTGGTAAAATCGTCATTCTTTTAAGACATATGGCAATGGGAAAAAGCAGTTACTGTATTCATGATTTATTGGATTTTACAATATTGGATTCTTCCCTTGGAAAATTTGCGTGTATCTGGTAAAATCCTACCCTGCAAGTGTAAGGAATTTATCTGGAGGACGAAGTTGGCCAATATCAAGTCTGCAATCAAGCGCAATAAACAAAATGAAAAGAAACGCCTGCGCAACCGCGTATTTCGTGGTGCTGCCCGCACATTCATTGCCAAAGCTGACAAAGCCATTGTTGATGGCAACCCGGAATCTGCTGAAGCTGTCAAGAAAGCAATCAGCGCTCTGGACAAAGCAGCGGAAAAAGGTGTTATTCACAAAAACAATGCTGACCTTAGGAAGAGCCGTCTGATGAAACGGCTGAATACAGCCCCGGCTGCATAAATACCATCTGACCTTTTGTACATGCAATTCAGGGCGGGAGGGTCTCCTCCCGCTTTTTGTGTTGGAGAGTATATCGCAGGTCAATAATTAACCTGCCTTTTGCAAAATTACGGGTGAAATTTGAAAGTGATATAATCCCAAGGCACCGCTGATTCCAGCGGTTTGTGTGTCCATATTCTGAACTCATCGGGATTCAATATGTTTCAAACTGAACAATCTACAATTGAAAAACAAATTCTGGAATATTTTAACCAGCTTGATCTCCCCATTTCCACCATTCAATGGAACTGGATCCCGTTCAGCGGACACTGGGGAATATCGATGTCATTCTTCCAGGCGGCCGCCATGGAAGCCCGGAAAGGGAAGGGCGGGAATGTAAACCAGAGAGCCGGAGAAATGGCAACGGAAGCCGCTGCCGCGGTTCTGCAACCGGATGGCTCACCACCTGCGGGTTTCGAGAAAGTGGAGGCTGTAAAAGGTTACCTGAATCTTTATTTCTCCTCTTTCAATTTTGCCAATCGCGTAATTGGCTCCGTACTGGCGGAACGTCAAAACTTTGGAATAGGTTCTGCTCTACAAAAACAGGTTATGGTGGAATTTTCACAACCGAATACACACAAAGCGTTCCATGTGGGGCATTTGCGCAATGTGATTCTGGGCAATTCTGTGTGCAATATCCTGGCGGCAGCCGGATACGACGTCGTTAGAACCAACTATATCGGTGACATCGGCTTGCATGTCATCAAATGGATGTGGAATGACCTGACCTATCACAAAGGCGAGGAACCCGGTGAAGACCGCTACCGCTGGATGACTGACCTTTATACAGAAGCAGACCGTCGTTATAACGATGATCCCGAAGCGGAACCCCAGGTTCGCGCTCTTTTTTCCCGTTGGGATGCCAATGACCCGGAGCTTATAAAGATATGGGAACAAACCCGGCAATGGTCACTGGAAGGATTTGACCAAATCTATAAAACCCTGGGTGTCCCATTTGACCATTATTACTATGAAAGTGAAGTGGAAGATTCCGGGAAGGAATTTGTTGAGCGGATGATCCAAATGGGAATAGCCCGCGATGAGCGTCCGGAAGGGGCTGTGATCGTTCCATTGGATGAACTGGCCGGAACCAGGGAGAAATACCGGGTCCTTGTAGTCCTACGATCAGATGGTACTTCGCTTTATTCCACCAAAGATTTATCGCTGGCTGTAAAAAAGTTTGAGCAATATAACCTTGACCAAAGTATCTACGTGGTTGATGTCAGACAATCACTTTATTTACAGCAGATCTACAAAACTCTGGAATTGATGGGATACGAGTTCTCAAAGAAGTGCTATCACCTTGCATATGAGATCGTCAACCTTCCGGGAAATGTGACCATGTCTTCACGGGATGGAACGGTAGTTTTGCTGGAGGATTTGATTTTCGAGGCGACTTCACGCGCATTGAAAATTGTGAATGAAAAGAACCCCGATCTTTCACCGGAGGATCAGCAACAGGTTGCGCGCATGGTTGCATTGGGAGCCATTAAATACTCCATGCTTTCCCGTGACAATACAAAAATCGTCACATTCGACTGGGAAACTGCGTTATCTTTTGAAGGCCAGGCGGCACCTTATATTCAGTATGCCTTTGTCCGTGCCAACAGTATTCTGCGCAAGGTTGACCAGAAAGTACCTCAAGCCGCCCAACAGACTTCTTTTGATCTAACCGCACAGGAAGTGCAATTGATTGACCTGATCTCACGATTTAGTAATGAAATCAACCGGGCGGCAGCTGAATTTAAACCCATGCTGATCGCAAATTATGCTTTCAGCCTGGCCCAGGCTTTTAATGATTTTTATAATACCTGCCCGGTCCTGTCTGCCGAAGGTGACGTACGGGATTTCAGACTGCGTCTGACTGCCGCCGCGCGGCAGGTGATTAACAATAGCTTGTCTCTTCTGGGGATTGAATCCCCGGAAGTGATGTAATCTAATCCATCTCCAAGGAGAAACGATCGAATGGCTGGAACTAGAACGTTGATTATGGGAGCAGCGGGGCGGGATTTTCACAATTTTAATGTGTTCTTCCGTGATAATCCTGAATATGAAGTTGTTGCTTTCACGGCGACTCAGATTCCAAATATTGAAGGCCGCAAGTATCCAACGGAATTGGCCGGAAAACTGTACCCGGCGGGAATACCGATCTACGCCGAAAGTGAACTGGTAGACCTGATTAAAAAATTGAACATTGAACTGGTAATTTTTGCTTACAGCGATGTTCCCCATGATGTGGTCATGCATAAAGCTTCCACGGTTTTGGCTGCCGGTGCTGACTTCCGCCTGATGGGAATGAAAACCACACAGGTGAAATCCTCCAAACCAGTGGTTTCGGTATGTGCCGTGCGAACGGGTTCGGGGAAGAGTCAGACAACCCGACGGGTGTCTCTCATCTTACGGGATATGGGTTATAAAGTGGCGGCCATCCGTCATCCCATGCCGTATGGAGATCTGGTAAAACAGAAGGTTCAACGCTACGCATCCTATGCCGACCTTGATAAGCACGAATGCACGATCGAAGAGCGTGAGGAATATGAGCCGCACCTTGATAACGGCATCATTGTATATGCCGGTGTGGATTATGAAGCCATTCTTCGCCAGGCTGAGCAGGAAGTCGACATAATCCTGTGGGATGGCGGAAACAATGATTTCTCATTTTATGTGCCTGACCTGAGCATTGTGGTTGCCGATCCGCACCGTCCGGGACATGAATATATGTACCATCCCGGTGAAACCAATGTGCGGGCGGCGGACGTTTTTGTGATCAACAAGGTGGATACGGCAGACCCGCAGGCAGTGATCGAAGTCCGTGAACGGTTGAACCAACTGAATCCGAAAGCGGTAGTCATCGAAGCCGCGTCACCGCTCTTCATGGATAATCCGGAAGCCATCCGGGGTAGACGGGTTCTGGTGATAGAAGACGGACCGACATTGACCCATGGCGAAATGGCTTATGGAGCCGGATTTGTCGCGGCCAGGCGATTTGGCGCCGGTGAAATTGTAGATCCACGCCCGTTTGCTGTTGGCGCGATTGTTGAAACATACAAAAAATATCCGAAGACTGGTCCCATTCTTCCGGCGATGGGATACGGGGACGATATGACCCGCGATCTGGAAAAGACCATTGATCGGGCGGATGTTGACCTCGTGGTTATTGGAACACCCATTGATTTGAATCGTGTGATGAAGATCAAGAAACCCAACCAGCGGGTACGCTATGAATTACAGGAAATCGGACAACCGACTCTGGAAGACCTGTTGAAAGAAAAATTTGGTAAGAAGTGATTGATGAAGCGGAAATTTATGTAAGAAGCGGCCGCGGTGGAGATGGCATGGTCCATTTCCACCGTGAAAAATACGTGAACCGGGGAGGCCCGGATGGCGGTGATGGCGGACGCGGCGGTGATGTGGTCTTTGAAGTGAAACCGACCATGAATACACTGTCGGTATTTCATCACAAGATGAAATACATCGCACAGGACGGAAAAAGCGGTGGTCCAAACAACATGACCGGGAAATCCGCCGAGAACCTGATCGTTCACGTTCCACCGGGAACTGTTGTTGTAGATACCGGTACCGGGAAATTGCTGGGTGACATGGTGGAGCCCGGCCAGCAATTGATCATTGCCCGGGGAGGCCGTGGAGGCCGTGGAAATCAGCATTTTGCCACAGCCCGTAACCAGGCTCCACGCACAGGGGAGCGGGGAGAACCGGAAGAAGAGTTCAATATCCATCTGGAATTGAAATTAATGGCGGATGTCGGACTGGTGGGTTTGCCAAACGCAGGCAAATCGAGCTTCCTGGCCGCAGTTACCAACGCGGACCCGAAGATTGCCGATTACCCGTTCACGACCCTGGAACCGGCTCTGGGTGTTGCCCAGATCGATTTTGATCATTCCCTGGTTATTGCCGATATCCCCGGCCTGGTCGAAGGTGCCCATAAAGGTGTCGGGTTGGGTTATGCATTCCTCCGGCATATCCAGCGTAACAGGGTTCTGATCCATATGATTGATGGGTTGGCAGATGA
>CAYRHB010000013.1:12765-44223 GCA_964424035.1 uncultured Leptolinea sp. | reverse complement strand
CGGATTGCTCTGAAACTTGCCGATTACGTGATCACGGAATCAGGGTTCGGTGCGGATATGGGAATGGAAAAATTCTTTGATATCAAATGCCGCACATCAGGATTGATCCCGAACGTTGTTGTGCTGGTTGCCACCATTCGCGCATTAAAAATGCACGGTGGCGGTCCAAAGGTAGTGGCAGGCAAACCGTTGGACCCTGCTTATATTGAAGAAAACCTTGACCTGTTAAAGGCGGGTCTCCCCAATATGGTGCATCACATTAAAACTGCCCGAAAATTTGGCGTACCGGTGGTTGTAGCTGTCAACTCATTTGCCACGGATACCGAAGCAGAACTGGCATTGGTTCGCAAAGCTGCCATCGAAGAGGGCGGAGCGGAAGATGCCGTGGTTTGCCGGCATTGGGCACAGGGTGGTGAAGGCGCTGTTGATCTTGCGAAAGCTGTGATAGCGGCGGGTGGAAAACCCCGTGATTTCCATTACCTTTACCCGTTGGAAAAATCGATCAAGGAAAAGATCGAAATCATCGCACGGGAGGTCTATGGCGCAGACGGTGTCGATTACTCACCGGAAGCTGAAGAGCGTATCGCGGATTACACCCGATTAGGTTTTGATAAATTACCCATATGCATGGCAAAGACTCACCTGAGTCTGAGTCATGACCCGACATTAAAGGGCGTGCCAACAGGTTACCGGATACCCATTCGGAACATCAGGGCATCCGTTGGGGCTGGATTCCTTTACCCAATATTGGGGAAGATGTCCACCATGCCGGGACTTCCCACCAGGCCAGCCTTCTATGATATTGATATTGATTTTGAGACCGGACAGGTTGTCGGTTTATTCTAGAAAGTTTCGGTAGCATTCTGTTATTTGTGTTTGCGTAAAAGGATGGATGGTTATTGCCATCCATCCTTTCATACCAGAAGGCGGTTGTTTATTTCCTGGACATCTGTCTGATAACGAAGAAGGTCATCCCGCAGTCGATCGATGTTGTTTTCATAACGCAGGCGTCTTGCCAGGAAGGCGAATTCCTCGCTTTCATACGGAGGAACTGTTACATCTTTGGCATTGCCCCTGACAACCCTTAATGAGTCGATCAACCAGCGTAAAAACGTATGCGCTTTTCGAAGTGTCGTGTAGTCATCACCGCTTAAAAATCCGGATTCATTGAGGAGAGACATCGCCTGCCGGATATTGGTTACCCTGAGTGATGGATTCTTTTCTCCATGAATGATCTGTAATCCCTGGATCAGATATTCCACATCTACAAGGCCTCCGGGGCTGTACTTTGCGTTAAAAGTGCCTCCGGTTACCAGATGTCGGATTTGACGTTCGCGCATGGCCCGCATGGAAGTAACATCGAAACTTCCAGATCCATAGGTATAGGTATCCCGCAACACGCATAGCTGATGTCCCAGTGCCGGTTCACCGCATATGGGGCGCATTTTTACCAGTGCCTGGCGTTCGTAAGCCCAGGCAGGGCCATCCGGTGAGTAATAACGTTTGAATGCGTCCAGTGAAACCGCCATACTTCCGGCTTTGCCATAAGGGCGAAGCTGAAGGTCAATCTGGAAGATACCTTCCTGCCGGGCATGGATGGTTGTGACGATAGACCGGACCAGTTTCTCATAGAATTCACTGGTTTCTGTTGATTCAGCCCCGGATGTTTTCCCATCACTGCTATAGATAAACATCAATTCAATATCTGATGCAAATCCCAATTCACGACCACCGCATTTACCCAGAGCCAATATAGAAAGATCGCTGGGGGTATTGTCCATGGTTTGTGGTTCACCGTAGCGTTCCACCAATTCCTGCCGGCACCGGATGTAAGTCTTTTCAATAACAACTTCAGCGAGGTCGGTCAACTCTGCAGCAAAATCCCAAAATTCATCGGTCAATTCAAGAATATGGCGCATATCGATCCGAAAGAGTTCACGGTCTTTGAAGGCATTGAGCGCCGCACGCCAATCAGGATAGCCAATGCCTCCAACCAGACATTTTTCCAATGCCAGACTGAGTTCAGAATCGAGAACATCCCGGGGTTTGGATGATTCCAATGCGTCCATATCCTTCACTACCGGGAACAGGTTGGCATATTGCATCCTGAGGAAATCGTCCCAGAGAAAATCGCTCACACCCAGAATGTGGGCAAGAGCTTTTAGTACATCCGATTGACCGATCGAACCAATCTCATCCGGCCAGTTAGGCCGTTGGAAGAGATGGCTGAGAAATTCGCGGAAATGCAATAACGCAGTTTCGGGGTTGGGTGAATTGGGTAAAAGATGAGTGAAATGCTTGATCAATACGATGGCAGCGCGCAACTCACGCTGCCTGGATAAGTCTTCGATCTTCTTTCCGTTTGCGTCCGTCACAAAGAATACATCCTGCGCGCGGTTACCGATTGATCGAACGACCATTCGGGCGATGTTTGTCCGTGTAAAAGCCAGGGCATTCGTAAACTCATAAAGAAAACCCACGGTATCGGGGGCATCAATTTCCAACACGGTATAGCGCCTTGAACGGTTGTTATTGATGTCAATATCAATGGGCAAAAGTGGATGGATTTTGCCAGGGATCGCTTGAAATGCAATTCCAACTCGTTTGGCAAGCATCCCACGTGCTTCCCGTCGTTTCCCGGATTGGAACATAGATATCATCTCGTTCAGGTCACTGACATAGGCATCCCAGATATCAGGTCCGCCCAGTGATTTGTTGACCGGCTTTACCCGAAAAACATCCACAATCTTCTGGCGGTCACTGATCTGTAACGAAGATTGAATATCCTTCGATCTTTTACTATTAATGCTTTGTCCACGGAATTGATTGGGAACACCCGCAGCCTGTGCCTTTGAATCCGGTGAATCGGCTGGCTCATAGGTGAAGGCGTATCCGTTCAAGATATCAAATCCATGTACGAATAGAAGACCACAGAGGATGGATAGTTCACCAGGGTAGTCGTAGGCCACAATGGTCACATTCCATGAGTTTTCTTCGAGCAGATCAATATTCACCAGTACGGGAGTCTCAGCAGATAGCTTTTCTGCCATATCTGCATGACCATGAATCTCTTCAATGGAAAAAACCTGAGTGTACGATGTATCCATACGGGATATGTGTTGTCGCACTACAGGAGATGGTTCGTTGATGATCTGTTCATCACCGATGATCTGTAAAAAGACTGATCGTATCGCCTTGCAATGTTCCCCGTAGCGGTCAACAAAATTCTCGCCGGATGAAAAACCCAAACGCCGGGCCAGAATCCGGATGGCCGATTCATCTGAGGGCAGGGAATATGTCTGGCGGTAATCCATCATTTGTAGATAATGTTCGATAGTCCGCAGAAAAATATACCCGTCCTGCAGTATACGGGCATCACTGGAAGATAATAAACCGGCAGATCGAAGCAATGGGATCGCTTTGAGTGAGGCACGGGTACGGATATTGGGGTACCGCTTTAAATTCGCCAGTTGAAGATATTGAATGACAAACTCAATATCCCGGATGGAACCGATGCCCAACTTAACTTCGCCCCATTGCCGTCCCTTTTCCTGCAGGATTTCTTCAGTCCGTTTCTTCATGGCAAAAACTTCGGCGCGTATTTGTTCTGCGGGCAAGTCTGTGATCAGGGAAAAAGCATATTCACGCAATTCCTCACCCAGTGACAGGTCGCCCGCAATCGGACGCACTTTCAATAATGCCTGTTTTTCCCAGAGGCGGGCATTATTCAGAAGATATTTCTTATAACCATCCAGGGTTGGGATAAGAGGGCCATCATTACCCCAGGGGCGCAGGCGCATATCTACCCTGTAAAGGAACCCGTTGCTGGTTGTGGAGGCAAGATAGTCAATCAGTTTTTGGGCCAGAGGAATGAACCGTGTTGGGTCGGCACGGGTAACAAAAACAAGGTCAATATCTGAGCTGTAATTCAATTCGCGGCCGCCCAGCTTTCCCATAGCCAGTACAGAGAATCCGGAGGAAGAAATCCCAGTTTGAGAAGATGCCAGGCTCAAAGCGATACGGATAAGGGCAATGGCGGTACGAGAAATTTGTGAGACGACTGCGCGAAGATCATACAGGTCAAGAAAATCGCTGGCTCCGATCCGTAGTAGTTCCCTCTGTTGATACAAACGCAAGGCATCTTTCTTTTCCAGGTCTGATGAAACTGCACGGACAGCAGATTCTGATTCGGAAAGGATCTGTTCAATTGTCTTGCGGCGGGTCAATTCCTGCCTGTCCAGAAGGAGTGAGATGGATTGGGGATCACGTAGCAGGATTTCCGTCAGAAAGTGGCTGGCTGAAAATAAAGTAACCAGTATCTCAACCACCCGGGGATTCTGGCATAGAAGTTCGATATGATCCTGCCCGCAATTCTCAAGAAAGCGGGAGAAATTGACCAGAGAGCGGTCTGGTTCTGCCGCAGAAGTTAATGCAGAAATTAGTACCGTCGAAATCGGATCGATCCCTGGAAATTCGACGGATATCCGATTAATAATTCTGTTTGCCGATTCGGGATTATTAAAAGGAATGTTTTCCAGATTTGCGAAACTCATGATCAGATTATACAGGAACGAGAACAACCAGCTTTTTCAGAAATGATGGGAAGAGGGATTGGCAATGGTTTTGCTTTTATTTCATACTGCATTCTCATCAGTGGTGTTTCCTTAAAAAGAAATTGGACAGCCTGTGACTAATAGAGTGAAAGATATTTCTGTAGCTCCCACTCGGTTACTTCAAGGCGATATTCCCGCCATTCGAGACGTTTCGCGTTGAGAAAACGGTCGAACATATAGGGTCCCAAAGCCTCATGTATGACTTCGTCTTCTTCCAACGCGTCCAGGGCACGATTTAATGATTCGGGTAGGTATTCCAATGGAGTCTTATGTTGGATACCTGTTCCGGGTAAGTACGGATTCTCTTCAGTGGCCTCAGGCAGACTTAATTCCCTGCGAATGCCGTCCAATCCCGCAGCCAGCATTACAGAAAAAGCTAGGTAAGGATTGCAACTCGGGTCAGGGCAGCGGATCTCAATCCGGGACGCCTCAGGCTTTGAAGCCCTGGGAATTCGTATCAACGCAGATGTATTTATACGGGCCCATGTCAAATAGACCGGAGCTTCAAAACCGGAATAAAGTCGTTTATAAGAATTAACAAGCGGGGCAAGCACCGCACACATGCCTCTCGCATGTGCCAGTTGACCGGCAATGAACTGTTTGGCCAGTGTAGATAGACCATAAGGATCTCCCGGATCATGGAATGCATTAATACCTGTTTCCGCATAGGAGAGACTCTGATGAACATGCATACCGCTTCCAGCCTCGCCTTTTATTGGTTTTGGCAAGAATGAGGCATATAGAGAATTCAATTGTGAGATCACTTTCAAGGCAACCCGAAAGGTGACGATATTATCAGCCGTTGTCAGGGCATTTGCATAACGAAAATCAATTTCATGTTGGCCGGGCGCAATCTCATGGTGCATGGTTTCAACCTGGATACCGAATGCAGCCAGCATGGAAGCCAATTGGCGGCTTAAACCGGCTGATTTCTCCAGGGGAGCGTCAAAATAACTTCCAGAATCGTGCGGTTGTAAAGGCAAAAGACGGCCATCGATGTGTGGTTTGAAAAGGAAAAATTCCAGTTCCGGTCCGGTTTTATAGCTCAATCCCATTTCGGATGCTTGAGATTGGATTCTCTTCAAAATCGCCCGTGGATCGCCGGGAAATGGTTGCCCATCTGGTGTATAGACATCACAAATCAGCCGGGCTGTGGCTTCATCCCCACCAAGCCATGGAAATATCGCAAAAGTACTAATGTCCGGACAAAGGTGCATATCCGACTCTGCCACGCGTGCATACGCTTCAATTGATGAACCATCAAACCAGATCCCATTATTAATGGCATTATTTAGTTCTGCCACTGGAATGGTTATATTTTTTACAACCCCGACAACATCGATGAATTGGAGATCGATAAATTTGATCTTGTGCTGATCAACTAAGGAAGTTAACTCGTCAACATTGGAAGGTTGAGGGGACATGATCACCTGCTATCTGAAATATTGGAGGGTTAAGGCAAGAACAACCAGACTTGCCAGAATAAGTAATGAAACCAGGATATTTCTAACCAGGGCTGATTTCCAAATGGAGTGCTTATCTTGCGATGACTTGATTGAATCTAGTAATGAAATATCCATAGATTCCGGGTGATCAATTGCCTCGATCAAAGAACCCATATCCTGGAATCTAGCATTGGGGTCGCGTTGAAGGCATTTTGCCACGATGGCTGCGATTTGGGGTGATAAATCTGCGCGAATTTTGTCAAGCCGGGGCGCGTCGCAATGTATCCTTTGGGCTAAAATTGCCAGATTACTGTCACCGGTAAAAGGTGTATTCCCGCAAAGCATTTCAAACATGATGATGCCAAGGGCATAGATATCCGAGCGGGCATCACCACGTTGCCCTTCCACCTGTTCCGGTGCCATATAATCAGGAGTTCCCATTGTTATGGACAGGTTGGAATAAGTCACACGGTGAGATGATTTCGTTAGTGCCAATCCAAAGTCCATGATCACCGGATCCCCATCCTGATTCAAAAGAATATTCTCAGGTTTAAGGTCCCGGTGAACAACGTTGTTTTGGTGGCAGTATGCCATTCCATCAGCAATCTTTCTGACTAATGAAAATGTGTGTTCGACCGGCAATGGAGCAGAGGAATTGAGAAACTGCCGCAGTGTCTGGCCTTTGACCATTTCTGTGACCAGGTAGGGAATCCGGTTGTAGTTCCCGGTGCAAATACCCCTTAAAACAGCCGGGTGGTTCAAAATCCTGGAAACTTCAATTTCGCGTTGAAACCGTTCAAACTGTGCCGGATCACCCATCATGGATTTTTCCGGGATTTTTATGACCACTTCACATTTCTTTATCAGGTCAAACGCGCGATAAATATTACTCATTCCGCCTTGCGCAATGTGATCTGTGATCTGGAATTGGTCGATCTGGTCACCTATCTGGAACATAGCCGAGGATATTATAGCATTCGAGGTATCCATGTTAATTTTCCGTCGCTGGATTTTCCACTGGTTAGAGTCAAGATTTTTCCCCAATGGACCAGATCCGACGCCATCCTTTCGTTCCAGGTTTTTGAGCGCCAGCCGGCAGACTGCGTATCCGAATACCCACAGCGGAGATATTGTCATCCGTTCCGCGAGATATTGCGAGATTCAACAGGCGGTCAACCACCTGTGATATCCCGTTGGATTCACTGCAAATTCCAGTTAATTCATCATCCTCAATAACCGACCATAAACCATCACTGCAAAGTATGACGATGTCACTTTCTTTTAGTTCTTGTCGTGTGATATCCGGTTGGACAAATGGAGCCAGACCAACACCTCTTGTCAGTACTGATCGTTGTGAATGGTTGCGGATCTTATCCGATGGAATGATTTTCATTCTAACAAGGTCACCTACAATCGTATGATCTCTTGTCAGGCATCGTACACTGTTCCCCCTGATCAGATACGCGCGGCTGTCACCTACATGCACCAGGGTGAGAAATCTTCCATCCAGATATGCGGCTGTTAATGTTGTTCCCATCCTTCCGACGCCCAGTTGCTGCGAAATTTGAAAAATATCCAGATTGGCTGATTCAACTCCACGGATCAATCGTTTTTCCGGTGTTCCCTTCTCATTGGAAAAGGTACTGGTTAGTGATTCTATGGCAAGAGTACTGGCCCATTTGCCATGACTGTAGCCTCCCATTCCATCTGCGACGGCAAAAAGAGCCCCTTTGTTATCCCCCAACTCCTCAAAAAGGCAAATGGTGTCCTGGTTTTCTTCCCTGACCGGACCTACATGGCTAAGTCCACTAGATTCTATATTGTTTGATGTACAGCCCATCAAACACCTCCGGGTAAACAGACCCATCATTCCAGTTCTGTGAAAAAATGCGAGACAAAACAAGCAGGCCAGGAATTCTGTAATTATCCATATAGGGTTCTATGCTTCTAATGACCCCTCCGGTTTGTGACGGGTGAAATAAATCATTAGATTTCCAGCGAGGAATATCAGTGCAACCAGAATTGCCATCATTGTTGCTTTCGAAGCGTTTCCGTTCAAATGAAGACCGATGGAAATTAGAGCGATACACATGCCAATATTAGCCAATGCTCCGATAAAAGCGGGAATAGAACGGCGTTTTGAAGGTAATGTAAAAGGTGTTGGGATGACAGCCAGAATGCAAATAATGGCGTAAAGTGCAAACGAACCCAAATTGGCAGCCAGTGTAAAACCAAGTAATGCCACCGTTCCACCCAAAACACCAATAGACCCAATGATGGCAGATACCAGACACAAAAGAACAACAGCCATATAGGGTGTGGCAAATCTGGGGTGTAGTGCTTCAAGAATTCCTGGCATTTCTTCGTCTAAAGCCATGGCAAAACTAACGCGAACGCCATTATTGATTGCTGTCAGCATTGCCGCAATCAATGAGATCACAACAGCGCTTGCGATAACGATCATAAAAGCAAACCCATTTTCCCAGAGCAAGCTATTACCAATGTTGATAGCAATGGAACCCAGTGGAGCTGCTGAATTTGCCGCAGCTAAAAGGGGTGTCTGTCCATTGAAGAATGATGAATTGATCACAAAATTGATCGCCAGGTATTGGAAAAGATAGGAGAACACACCCTGAATGATCAAAGCTAGAAAAGAGCCGCGTGAAAGATCACGACCCGGATTTAATGAATACGCTCCAAGAGCCGCTGTAGCTTCGAATCCCGATACCAGGAAGAAAGCGATAGCTGCCTGAAAGAAAACACCGGAAAATGATCCAGGAACGATAATTTCTGTGATTGAGCCAAATTGCCATGATTCGACCGGTAACTTTAGTGGATCAGAAATCCGATAAACAATAGCAAGTCCACAGAATATCACTAGAATAGAAATTTGAACAATATTCAGAATGATGCTGGACGTGGTAGAACCGGTAATACCACGAATGGCCAGAAAACCTACAAATGCCGAAAAGCTGAAAGCGAGCAATATCTGCCCAAAGGTCGTTGGGTTATAGCCAAATTGATGAGCCAGGTAATTGAAGAGAGTGGCCATAAAGGCGACCAATACCCCCGGATAAACCCAGTAAAATAGATGAGCAGACCATCCTGTTATGAATTTCACCGGTCTAAACCAGGTATAGTGTTTTGATGTGGCAATTTCATCGAAAACACACTGAGCGAAATGATAGGCACTCCGGGTACCTGCCAGAGGAAACCTGTAGACCAGTTCAGAAAAACCCAACACAGTCAAGAAGGCAATAATTAGAGCTACCAGTACTCCAGGCCAGATATCAGATCCTGAACACTGTAAAGCGATGACAGCCTGGATGGGATAAAGAAACCAGACAAACGCTCCCGGCGACACCAGTGTCATCGCGTGAACAGTTAAACCGGATAACCCTAAAGTTTTCCGTTTTATTTCCGGGGGGGCGGGATTCAAAGAAGGTTCCATTTCTATACGTTATCCTCAGTTTTTAACCATTTTTCGAATTTTTCCAAAAATAAAACAAGTGGCCATAAGATAGCAATACGAAGTATTTCAAAAATGAATTGAAGCCAATTCAGGGTCGTGAAACCTTTCGTAGAGGTTTTCTCCAGAAGAATTCTGGTAACAATAGCTCCCATAAGCAAATACAAAAATTCAGGTAATGACATGTTTAACCCTACCGAGATGGAAAATCTTGCATAGTGGTTGATAGTCTTCTGGAAAGGGCAGGTGCGAATTTTTCTGGATACCGAAACACCTTTCTCTTATTTTGATCTTCGCATAGATAAGATGCATCCAAAAGATATCGACATACCATGGTTAAATCCTCCTAATTGTGTTTCTTGGACTACAGTATCAATACCAACCCGTAACACTCTTCAGATAGAGCATCCCGGAGATCAAGACCATTGCCAGCAATGTAGCCGGGGCGGCGTAAATTAGCCACCGTCCCCAGCCGACTTTTCCATTATTACGTTCAAGGAATCCATAGGCAACCACATTCGCGGAAGCGCCAATTGGCGTTAGATTACCGCCAACATCAACGCCCATTGCCAGAGACCATACCATCAAGGAGAGTGGTGGAACACCAGGGATGGATGCCAGGTCTTTCAGAACGTAACTCATGGCTAACGCCAGTGGGACGTTGTCAACAATACCGCTGATTAACCCGGGAGCCCATTGGAGTGCAGTAATGAAAATCATAGAATCTGCAGAAGCGAGAATAGCCATCTGTTCTGCCATGGCTTCGAATATTTTTACTTTTTCTAATCCACCTATTAAAAGAAATAAACCGCCGAAGAAGAGGATACTTTCACCATCCACTCGAAGGACTACCTTCTTGACCTGATTATCCCGCAATGCGATGATTGCCAGGCCTGCAGGGATTAAGGCTGCAACGGCTGCATTAATTGGCAAACCACTCAGGTGGGAAAGTGGTAAGTGAAAAACAAGGAGAACCACAGCCATAATGAATGCGGTCAAACCAACACGTGTCAGGTGAGCGTGCAAAGGTTCATGATGAAGTTGTTCAATTTCTTCAATGGTTTCAGCCGTTAATGATTGATGAGCGTGCTGCAAGGCTTTCCGGTTTTGAAAATAAAAGAATCCGAGTAAAAAAAAGGCTGTTACCAGCGCCATCGGACCGGTATTGATGACGAAATCTGAGAATGAGAATCCTAACGTTGTGCCCAGGATGACATTGGGGGGATCACCGACAAGTGTTCCTGCACCCCCACTGTTGGCTGCACAGACTTCAGCAATAATCAAAGGTACAGGGTCCAATTTAAGCAGGCGACATAATTGATAGGTAAGCGCCGAGAGGAAAAGCATAACCGTGATGCTGTCCATGAACATGGCCAATATGGCGGCCATCATGATCAATATGACAAATAAATAGGTTGGATGGAAATTCACTTTTCTTAGGACTGTCATGGCAAGCCAGTGGAAAAAACCGGCTTCGCTAAGAATACCAACAAGTGTGAACATCCCGGTTAGAAGGCCCAGTGTTTCCCAATTGACATAAGAAAGTGCTTCATCTGGACTGAGAACGCCAGTCAGAAGAAGGAAACTTCCGCCAAGAATGGCAGCCCAGTGCCTTGGAAATTTTTCGGTTGAAATGGCTATATATGAAATAATAAAAACCAGGATTGCAATCCACATGATTGACCTCAAAGGAGTTCTTTTATCCGTAAGATTTTACAAAGCGCTCCCGGCTTTTTCTATGACCCAAAAGAGTGATTTTTTCAAAAAAAAACCATTGAAGAGCCACGGAATGTCATGCTTCAGGAACATTGATCACATACAAAAAAGTGAACAAGAAGCATATTTGGCGTAGAAAGTGTGGATTAAAGAAATAAGAGATAAAGAATACAATGGAATAGAAGGTACAGGCATTTTCTTGTACTGATTCGTTTTGGTAATTTATATGGCACCCATCAGGGTAGGAAGTTTTATGCTTTCTGGCGAAATAAGCCTTTAATATGCTCCATTTGGGTAATATACAGGGTTAATATGGGTGAATATAATCTGGCACATATTGAACATAGGCATCAAGAATTCAAATTAAGGAGAGTTTTCCATGGCTAAGACAGTTGCAGACGCGTTGGCATTGGCCAAAAATGTCAAAATGGTTGATATCCGCTTCACCGACCTTCCCGGCCAGTGGCAGCATTTTACGATTCCTGTTCACCGGTTCAAAGCTGACCTCTTTGAAGAAGGTATTCCTTTTGATGGTTCATCCATTCGGGGTTTCCAGGAAATTCATGAATCTGATATGCTCCTGAAACCGGATCCGGAAACAGCTTTCATTGACCCTGTCGCCACCATCCCCACGCTGGTGATCACTTGCGATGTGTATGATCCCATTACCATGCAGCCATATCTCAGAGATCCCCGGTATGTTGCCCGAAAAGCTGAAGCCTACTTGAAACAGACGGGAATTGCCGATACCGCCTTCTTTGGTCCTGAGGCAGAGTTCTTTATCTTCGATAATGTTCGTTACTCCAGTAATACCTATGAATCCTTCTATTACATTGATAGCGAGGAAGGTTGGTGGAACAGTGGCCGCGCTGACAAACAGAATTTCGGTGGTCAGATTTCTCCAAAGCGTGGATATTTCCCTGTTCCACCGGCTGATACTCTGCAGGATGTGCGTTCGCAAATTGTAATGGCGTTGGAAGAAGCCGGTGTGGTTATGGAGATCCATCACCATGAGGTGGCAACTGCGGGACAGACTGAACTGGGTATGCGATTCAATACCCTGACCCGTATGGCCGACCATTTACTAACCTATAAATACATGGCCAAAAATGTCGCCCGCAAGAATGGCAAAACAGTCACGTTTATGCCGAAGCCTCTATTCGGTGATAACGGCTCTGGTATGCATGTGCATTCTTCTCTCTGGAAGGGTGATACCAATGTGTTTTATGATGCATCCGGATACGCCGGACTGTCTGATACAGCCAAATACTACATCGGTGGTATTTTAAAACACGCCCCTGCGTTATTGGCTCTTACAAGCCCGACAACTAACTCGTTCCGCCGTTTGGTTCCAGGATTTGAAGCCCCTGTCAATCTGGCTTATTCACAGCGCAACCGTTCTGCCATTTGTCGTATCCCTGTTACCAAGAGTTCAAAAGCGAAACGGGTTGAATTCCGCGCCCCCGATCCTTCGAGCAATCCATACCTGTGCTTCTCTGCCATTCTGATGGCCGGACTTGATGGTATTCAGAACCGCATCGATCCGGGTGAACCTCAGGATAAGGATCTGTATGAATTGCCGGTTGAAGAGATGAAAAAGATCAAACAGGTTCCGGGATCGTTAAGCGATGTTTTGGCAGCTCTGGAAGGTGATCATGACTTCCTTCTGAAAGGTGATGTCTTCACCAAGGATCTGTTGGAAGCGTATATCAGCTACAAGAAGGCGAATGAGCTGGATCCGATCCGCCTCCGTCCTACACCCTACGAATTCAGTTTGTATTTCGACATCTAGTATTTGAAAAGTCAGAACAACGATAACCTCTATCGTTATGACCGCCGAAAACTGACCGCTGACCGATATAGGCCTGCTTTCAGCGATCGGCGGTTAGTTTTTATTCGTATTTTTGAAATGAGCGCGTGATACAATGACCAAAATCCACAGGCCATTCGATGAGATGAATATTCAAGACAACCATTTTTCCGATGAGGAAGATACCCGGCTGCTGGAAGCTGTCGCCAGCCTGAATCAGATCAGCAGCACCATCAACCGCATCGGTTCAGATGATGTGATCAGTAGTGAAGACAGCCTATGTTTGATCGTTGATAGCGCGATCCGTGTTGTTCCAGGTTCATCTGCGGTGATCTATTCCTATAATGAGATCCGTGGCGAATTTGATGTATCTTCCCGTGTTTCGGCCGGGCGCGACAATGAAAATGTAATTTCACGACAGGAAATGTCGGATGATTTACCGCGAACGAATGGTATAGGAAGGCGGGCAGTCAGCCGCAGGCAAAGGGTCCTTTCATACGAGGAAACAGATGTAGAAATCCATCCGTATTATTCCGCTCTCGGTGTAAAGGCGGTTGGTTGTTTCCCCTTGATTGTTGTTGAACAGGTTGTAGGCGTACTTTATGTTTATTTAAATGAGGACCGTCCATTTTCACGGTTGGAGCTTCTTTTACTGGATAATTTCGTCAACCAGGCAGCCATGGCCATCTACCATACAAGACGAATGTCCAATATCCGGCGGGATCTGGCACGAAAAGAGGGAGAACTAAACCGGCTAAATCGTGCGGGAATGTTGATCTCTTCACGGTTGAAACTGGAAGAGACTCTTGAATCAATCCTTCAGCTGGCACTGGATATGACCGGAGGACATTACGGGATTTTTCGTCTACTGGACAGGGAAGGGAAGCATCTGGTGACCCGTGCTTTCGCGGGGAATGATATGACCCTTCCAAAAACTGAAGTCTTGCCGATTGATGGCAATAGCATAATGGCACTTGTAGCCCGGAACCGGCAATCGATCGTCATTCCGGATATTTTGGCAGAGCCCTGGTCGAAGGTTTACTATCCTCTGGATGCAGGAATGCAAATGCGTTCAGAACTGGCTGTTCCTCTCATCAATGCCAGTGGCAGACTTGAGGGCGTGCTCAACCTGGAAAGCCCGGAACCGGGAGCTTTTGATGAAAACCAGAGCCATATGCTTCAGACCATGGCTACCTTTGCCGTTACCGCAATTCAGGAAGTACGATTGTTGGATGCCTTACAGGAGGTTGCCCGACTGATATTTTCACAACCCTGTCAACAAGTGCTTGACCACCTGACATCACTGGCTTGTGATCTGTTGAATGCGTCGGTTGGAGCTCTCTGGCTGCGTCATGAGGCAGATCTGGTTCTTGAATCATCCTTTGGCGGGTACACACATGGTGAACGCATACCCATCAATGGCAGCCTGGCGGGCGAGGCTGTGATCAGCCGTGAGGCGGTTGTGGCTGAGGATGTGCGGATTGATCCCCGTTTTCACCGGCCTGATCTAGCCCGGGCGCAAAGGTGGGCACGTGCCTTGGTCGTTCCTTTACTATCTGGAGATGCAGAATTAGCGATGGGCGCATTTGGTGTATACAGCTCTGAATCTGATCCAGGCCGTTTCGCTGAATCTGACTGGGACATGAAAGTTCTAAATTTTTTGGCCCATTTTGCCGTACTGGCAATTCAAAATGAAACCCGGCAGCAGGAATTACGCGCCGCACAGGAACAGCGATCAGTGGCTGAGACATTTGCTGCTGTGGGCGATATCGCGTCAAATTTACTGCATCATCTTAATAACAAAGTAGGGACCATTCCGGTCCGGGTTCAAAGCATTCAGGATAAATGTGTGACAGCACTGGAAGCGGATACGTACCTGGCAAATAATCTGACCGAAATTGAGCGGTGTGCCATGGAAGCCATGCAAACCGTTCGGGATAACCTGTCACACCTCAGACCCATCCGCCTTGAACCTGTTTGCATTGAAGCCAGGGTTGCTGAAGCATTACATTCAGCCCATATTCCACCAGGAATTGTTGTTCAAACTGAAAGTCTGGCGCATCTTCCACTTGTTATGGCAGGCAGCCAGAGTCTGACGTTTGTATTCACAAACCTGATCGAAAATGCCTCAGATGCCATGCAGGGGAACGGAGTGATCACCATTGCAGGTTCCACCGGAAAAGATTGGGTGGAGATCTCGATCAATGATAATGGCCCGGGTATCCCGCCGGAATTGCACGACCGGATTTTTGAACTAACGTATTCCGGCAGGGCAGGTACCAGGCCGGGCAAACTCGGTTTCGGGTTGTGGTGGGTGAAAACCCTGATGACCCGACTGGGAGGGTCTATTGTGGTTCTGAGTGATGGCAGCCAGGGAACAACGTTCCGTCTCCGCCTGCCGCGTGTGGAGGAAAAAGCATGACAGTGCCAACAATCAATGCCCTGGTTGTAGAAGATGACCGCTCATGGCAGCAAATCCTTGCTGAGATTCTCATCGACAGCGGACTGGATGTAGATACAACCGGTAATCTGGATGACGCGATCTTTGAACTGAAAAAGAAACCCCATCGTTTGGCGGTTGTTGACCTATCTCTGTCTCCCAATGATCACAATAATCTTGATGGGTTGAAAGTGCTTGAGGCAGTAAAAAAACTTGACCCCGGCTGCCGGACGATCCTTTTAACCGGTTTTGCCACAGTGGAACTGGCTGTATCCGCCTTGACGAATTATGGCGCTTTTACGTTTCTCAGGAAAGAAAGCTTTCATCGCGGGCAGTTTAAGGAATTGGTGTCAAGGGCTTTGGCCAGTGCGCCTCAAGGCACTGCACCGGTAGTGCTGGAGAGCCTTGTGGTTGAGAAAGACCATAATCAAAGTACAGAAAAGTCTACGGGTTTGAAGGATGGCAACAAAGGGAAAGCCCTGATTGTAGAAGATGATGCCGGATGGAGGAGTATCCTTCAGGAATTGCTGACAGATGCCGGATACCAGATTCATGCGTGCAGCAGCTATGGAGAAGGATTGGGTTATTTACGCCGGGAAAAGATGTCACTGGCGGTGGTTGACCTGTTATTGCACAATTCCATGGCCAATCTCTGGGAACAACACATTCCAAGCGAGAACCTCGAAGGATACCAATTGCTGGCCAGCACAAGAGCAGGTGGTGTGCCCACGATCGTTGTCAGCGGGGTAGCTTCTCCGGAAGAGATCAAACGGGCATATGCCGAGCAGTCCATTTTTGCCTACATGGAAAAGCAGGCTTTTGACCGGTCATCATTTCTGAAAATTGTGGAAGATGCGTCAAATAGCAATCTGGCTTTTAATGAGCTAAGTGTTCTTACGGATCGCGAACGGGAAGTATTCGACCTTTTGGCCCAGGGAATGACGAACAAGGAAATAGCAGAGAAGCTGGTTATCACCACGAATACAGTGAAAAGACATTTAAAATCCGTTTTTGAGAAGCTAGATGTGCATACTCGTTCGGCGGCGGCTGCGAAATCTCCGGGAAAACTTGGATGAATCAATCTCTTCAATGATCATAAAGTGGCAGGTTCGCATATATGATGCATAAAGAGGCATTGTTTCCGGATTCTACAAAATGGACCGACGGTATACTCGACCAGGTCGGGGGAAGAAACCTGAAGGAACTGGCTGAGAAATTTGGTACGCCATTGTATGTGTATGATGGCGTAACATTTTCACGGGGATATGGCAGGTTGAAAGATTTGTTGAACGACAGATACCATGGTCCATCAACAATTGCTTACGCATCCAAAGCCTATCTGTCTTTCAAATTTGCACGCAAGCTTCAAGCCATTGATGCGGCAATCGATGTAGTGTCAACCGGCGAATTGAACGTGGCACTGGAAGCCGGCATTTCACCGGATCGCATTCATTTACATGGAAACAACAAATCTGAATTAGAAATCCGCCAGGCTTTGAACAACCGGATCGCGTCCATTGTGATTGACAGCTTCGATGAGTTGCAATTCGTGGAAGCGATGGCTGCAAAGATGGAGATTGCTCCTTCTATCTGGATCAGAATAAATCCGGATATTGAAGTTGACACACATTCAGCCATTCAGACCGGGCATGGGAGCAGTAAATTCGGGATTCCAATTACAGGCGGGCTGGCTGCAAATGCAATCCAGGCAGCTCTGAAAAGCCGAATGTTAAATTTGACCGGGATCCACACTCATCTGGGTTCTCAGATTTTTGATGCAAAAAAATACAGGATGGCCATCAAAACCCTGATGGACCTTTGCCGGGAGAATGGATGGATGCCGGAATCGATCTGCCCCGGTGGTGGATGGGGTGTTCCCTACAGGGAAGATATACTGACAGGTGATCCTTCAGAGTGGATTTCTGAGATCGGTAGTTCAATCGAGGAATGGTGTGAACAAAATGCCAAACCCCTTCCGGAACTGGTCATTGAACCTGGCCGATGGTTGATCGCGAGAGCCGGGGTTGCGATATACCAGGTTGGCGCAACAAAGAAAACGCCTGATGGAATCCATATCGTTGCCCTGGATGGGGGAATGGCAGATAATCCCAGACCTGGATTGTACGATGCGGTATACACAGCCGAATTGATAGGATCCCCTGCCGGACGGGATATGGTCGCTACGCGATTGGTCGGGCGGTACTGCGAATCCGGTGATGAACTGATCCATCATATTGTTCTTCCGGAATTACAGCGGGGAGATCTGATTGCTGTGCCGGTTAGTGGAGCATACCAGTTGAGTATGGCTTCCAACTACAACCTGACTGGACGCCCCTGTGTGTTATGGCTGGAAGATGATCGGGTTGAAATTCTCCAAAAGCGAGAAGAAATCCACCAATCCGCCTGGTGGATGGGAATGTAAATTTACAAGTTCAGCCATTTGGCGGCTGTTCGTGGCAGGTCTGCCAGAGTCCCCTTTATTTTGTGGCATTCGGGAATGGATTCCAGGAAAAGACGCCCATATTTTTTTGTGAGCAGGCGTTTGTCAAACACAGCCACAACACCCCGGTCGGATTGGGTACGGATCAGTCTTCCAAAACCCTGCCGGAAGCGGAGAATCGCTTCCGGTAAGGAGTATTCGTTGAACGGGTCATCAAATGTCTCCGAGCGGGCGGCAATGATCGGATCAGAGGGAACATCGAAAGGCAATTTCGTGATCGCCAGAACTGACAATGCTTCACCGGGGATATCCACTCCTTCCCAGAATGCCCGTGTTCCCAGCAAGACTGCTTTATCGGCACCGCGGAAATTTTCAAGGAGCGCATTGGCAGAAGCCCCGACGCCTTGCTCATATATCTCAATCCCGGCATCTGCCATTGCCGCGGCGATGTTTTGTGAAGTTTTCTTTAGCTGCGCATAGGATGTGAAAAGCACCAGCATCCGTCCGTTTGTGGCTTTTGCCAGGCGGATGAGACCGGATTCCATGGATTTTTGATAGCCATAGGAATCAGTGATCTCTGGGATATCTTCGATGAGGTACAGCATCGCTGAGTTTTCATAATCAAAAGGTGAACCAAGCGAGAGTTCATCGGCTTCATCCGCATTCAAACGATTGCGAAGATAATCGAATTCTCCATGCGTGGTTAATGTGGCCGATGTTAATACAACGCTGGTCTTTTTATGCCAGATATGTTCTTCCATTAATGGTCCAATATGTAGTGGGGCCATCTGGAGGGTTATTCTGCCTCCAACCGGTTGTTTTTCTATCCAGTAGATCCGGAGTTCATCGGGTTTGGAAACCAGGTTGGATACATTTATATGGATCTCTGAAAACCGGGAACTTAGGGTTGCCAGGTTCCCAATCACATCATCCAATTCCTCATTTGTATCCTCTTCATCAGAACCGGCGCTGCTGATCAGGTTTGATACGAGCCCCAGCATTTCTTTTAAGACTTCACTTTCATCGAACCATATCGCTTCCACAGTATCCCACGCGGGAAGTGTGCGTGTAGCTCCCTGGATACGTTCCTGTTGTGGATAGGTGCCCATTGGCCGGCCATCGCGTTGATCAGTTAGAAAATCATCAATGGATGTGAAAAACTGGTTATTCAGGCTGGTAATTTTGAATGCAAGGTCAGAAATTTCACGGACAACTGTCTGTAAGGCTGCCCATTCAGAAGGCTGCAAAGCACCCTGAAACTGCACCAGATACCGGCCAAGAAGACCTGAATTTGGTCCACCCAGTTCATGCATCAACCGGTCAATATCATACTGATTCACTTTAAAAGCCAGCGCATTGGTGGTGGCATCTTCCATGTGATGGCCTTCATCAATGATCAGATAGTTATATTCAGGGAGGATTCGACTGCCGGAAGCCACATCAGAGAGTAGAAGGGCATGGTTGACAATGATCAGATGGGAAATATTGGCCGCCTGGCGTGAACGGTAGAACGGGCACTCACCACCGGTACGGCTCAGACAGGTTTCCGATTTGCACCCCTCATCTTCAGCCGATATGTGAAGCCAAACATCCCATTCTGGAGCCTGGTTCAGGTTGATTTCATTCCGGTCACCACTTCCACCTTCATTCAGCCAGATGAGCACTTTACCAAGCACCCGCATCTCTTCTGCCGTCTCCGGACCGCGCTGACGGAGCATTTCCAGGCGGCGCGGGCAAAGATAATTGGTACGGCCTTTAAGCACTGTCGCCCGAAGATCGACCCCAAGAGCTTCCCGCAGGTCAGGGATATCCTTATTGATCAACTGATCCTGAAGGTTGATCGTATTTGTGGAAATAACCACCCGGGTATTGGTTTTATGCGCCCACAAAGCTGCCGGTACCAGGTAGGCGAATGATTTGCCCGTTCCTGTTCCGGCTTCAACCAGCATATGTTGTCCTTCGGAAAATGAACGTGTCACAGATTTCAGCATTTCAACCTGTTGAGGCCGAAATTCATATGCATCAAAAAATTTGGCAAAAGGTCCACCATGTTCCAACATGGCGGCAACTTCATCTGCATCCAGACTGGCATTATTCGTATCCGGTTCTGCATTGATAATGACTTTGCCTGACGGTTTTTCAAACAATGGGCCTGAGGAAACATGCAGCACTTTACGAGCCTGGATGGGTTCACGGCTGCGGGCACGTAAGACCTGTTGAAGGGCAAACGATCCAATCCAATCTGTACGATCACTCTGCCGGACAAGTTCAGCCAGGAGTTCGATGGGAAGCCCGGTTGCCTTCTGGATCAATTTCTCATAGACAACCCGGGTGACTCTTGCATCATCCAATGCGCGATGACTGGCCGCGAAAGGGATGGATAGTAGCTGACCCAGAGCCCCCAGATTATAGCGGCTCGCTGTTGGCAGAAAGACTGCAGCCAACTCATACGTGTCAATCATATCGTTGAATTCCAGGATCTTCTGGCGGCGCAGAAAACTCAGATCAAAGCGGATATTATGTCCAAGCACCGGACAGTTTCCGACAAAATCTTCAAATTCCTGAATGACCGCTTTGACAGGTGGTTCATTCCGAACCATTTCATTCGTAATCCCTGTTAACTGCGTGATCATTGGCGGAATGGGGCGCCCCGGGTTGATCAATTGTGAATACTCGGCTTCAATACGATTCCCATTAAATTTGATAGCCCCGATCTCAATGATGGAATCTTTTGTCGGGTCCAACCCCGTGGTCTCAATATCTAGGGATACGATGGATGACATATGATGGCCGCCGGATGGAATTCCGGTGGAATTACCTCCAATAAAGAGTTGAAAGGGTGTCAATATCTGAATTCAAGAAATGGAGTTCGATCTGGAAACCGTCCATTCCGTTTAATATAACCAGATCCACCTGTTCTGGAGAAGCGATATTCGATACAAATTCGGGATTTTCTGGAACAGCTTTCCTATTATAGCATTGCAATCAGAGAAAAAAAGAAAAGAAGGCAATCGAGATAAACTCAATTGCCTTCATCGCGGTTATGGAGACTGGCAATTATTGGATTTCTTTTGTTTCATCCTCTGTCTTGATAGCTGCTTTTTTTGCTTTATTACGGCGAACGATCGCTCTGATGACAATAAATACCAGCCAGACCGGAATGAGTAGAATGATCAATACCGGGATGAAGAACAAAATAATCCAGATGGCTGCATTGGCAAAGAATTTCAACGCATTGATCAGAGATTGGATGGCGTTTCTTGCTACCCCGGCTGGCTGCCAGCCGCCGATGGACAAGGGAGCAATGGAGGCTTTCGAGCGGATGTAGATCTGAATGGCAGACATGGCGGCGGATTCTTCGTAATATTTCATCTGGCCTTTGATGACCTCAATCTGCTCACGTACCTGGGTTAACTGGTTAAAGACCGACATGACATCTTCGGTGCGGGTGGCGGATGCCATGATCTCACGGAGTTGTGCTTCCGCTTCCTCAAGGTTCTTCAAACGGCTCTTGAGATCGGTATATTCCTTGGTTACATTTTGGCCGTTTCGATTCTCTGATAAAACATCCACATCAGGATCCGACGTTAAAGATTTGATCCGATCCATCGCTTCGGTTAAATTCTCGGCTGGAACCCGGATAGTCAGCCGGGCTTCCGGTGATTCCAATCCATTCTCGTTACTCGTTTTATAGTTATTGGATTCGACAACATAGCCATTCATCTCTTCGGCCATTTTTATGATGGAATCCAGAGCTTCGAGAGGATCAACCACCACAATCGAAAGATCGGCATTCTGTATGACCATCTGATCAACCTCGGAGGCATATCCTCCTCCCGCATATGAAGTATCGCCGTCAAAGGAATCAACAATCCTCTCAGCAGCCATGGGTGCCGAAGGCGCCATTTCATTGGTCACATATGCTCTTTGTTCGAGAGGCATCTCCATCGCTTGTGGTTCAGATGCGACCGGGGCGCAGCCTGTATACAGTAATACCAGAATAGCCAACGATAAAGCAATCCGTTTCATTCTTCCCTCCAGATATATGATTTCCTACCGTAATGACGAAATGTGTTGGGAAAATGTTCCCCGGTTTACCAGCCCCCGAACAACCTCTCACCATTTCGAACCGGTAATCCTGCCCGGACGATACGTTGTTGAACAGCGGCTATGTCATAAGGTATACGCCGCATATCCCATGTTTTGTCGCGTAAATCCAAGATGGCATAACACGCACGTGGATCGGCATCGCGGGGTTGTCCGACAGATCCCGGATTCAAAATTGCCCGGCCGGTCAATTTTGTGCTTAATGGATTGTCCGAATTCATGGCGTAGAGCGATGATTTGCCATTATTTGTATGGTAGATCACTGGAATGTGCGTATGCCCAAGCAGGCAAAATGGTGTGGCAAAATAATCCAGGTTATCAGCTGCGCTTTCAACATCCAGGACATATTCCCAAATGGAATTTCGGGGACTTCCGTGTGTCAGTGTAAAACCATGCCTGACTGTTTTTTTTCGCAGACTGGTCAGGTACAACTTGCTGTCACGGGTGAGATTTTCCTGGTTCCAGAGAGTAGTGTGTTTAGCTTCTTGATTGAAACTGTCAAGATCAATTTGCCCAAGGGCAGCAGCGTCATGATTCCCCAGGATACACAATGTGTAGGGGAGACTGGCAATGCGGTCAATGACTTCATTCGGATCAGGGCCATAACCGACCAGATCTCCAAGGCACCAGACTGCATCAACACTGCCGGCATCTTCCAGAACCGCATCAAGAGCGGTCAGATTGGCATGGATATCAGAAAGGACCAGGACTCTCATCGGATTCAGGGAATAACGAATTGAACTTTCCATTGACCGGGTTCAGATTGGTCAACGGTGGAAGCCAGGCCGATGATCACAAACCAGGTATTACCCGGTTTTAATGCAATTGCCTGGTTATTGTCATTAAAGAAAACCATTGGGCGATCATTTGCCTGTGAATGCCAGTATCCGGTTGTCATTCGCCCCTCACGGAAAAAAACCGCTCGACGTGCTTCACGATTGGCCCAGAGCTCGATGTTGTGGAGCGTTGGATTGTATTCATTATATCTGGCATAGAGTAAGACGACATTGTCAAAAGCAAGCTGTTTTCCGGTTAGTTGATCCAGTAATGGAATCAATTTTACCGGATTTTCTGGAATATCGCTCTCAGTCCACCGGAGGTACTTTCTCTGATCGGGATCATATCGCCATTCGCTGAGATTTAAATCATTATACCGGATGAGGACAGATTCGCCAGAATTACTTTCGTCATCCGGGGGAATCGAATCAAAGACCATGCCGGTGACTATTTGCCTGTAATTGTTGATCCCTTTTAGTTTGGCGTAGTCATCAAATTTTGAGATATCTGCGAAAACCGAATTGACTGTGTGCTCACCTGTATCGCATAACGCAGGACACGTAGATTCTTTCACGGTGACTGATAACCCGTCCAGCTGGGAGAACAGATTGTTACGTACACGTGTATCCGCGCTGGCGAACGCGAAAATGGTTTGATACATACTTGCCAGTTGAATATCGGCAAGCCTTGCAGACCGCACAGGTCCCACTTTTTCCGGTTTATTTCCATAGTATATGGCAGAGAACCGATTCATTCCCTCGCCAATATAATGTTCAAAAACAAGGTCCGCCTGTGAAAGGCCATATTGCGGACGACCGGACGGGGGAAAATTGGTCACTTTGACCATCACAGGTCGCCTGTCCAATACAGCCGGATCATCCACCTGCGTTCCTGTATACGGATTGATGTTTTTAGGAAACCTATCAGGTCCGTAATGCACCGCCTCTATTGTCGAGGTTATTGTGGGAAGGGGTGTTTCAGTGGGAGTCGGTTGTTGAGTGGCTGTAACGATCTCCGGTGTCACAATTGTAGGTAAAGGGATGGCCGTGTTTGTTGCAGTGGGCAATGGAATATCTGTCGGGGTAGGTGGCGGAACTGTGCTACTTGAGGCAGTGTTGCATCCGGTAATGACCGAAATTATTACCGTGAGACATACAAGTGGAAAAAAACTATGCCGATTCATAGCTAATTTATTATTCGCTCATGGCGTAAAAAAGTAAAGCTCAAAACGTCCGCTTTGCGGATTTGTAATTAAAGAAGAAATTCCCGCCAGTACGATCCAGGTTTTTCCCGGTTTTAAAAACATGGGATTGCCATCTGCTTGAAGGAATACCATTGGTTGTGAATGGTCTCTAACGGTCCAATATCCCTGGTACATTTGTCCATCCCGGAAAAAATAGGCTGTTTGCGGTCCCTGATTGTTCCAAAGGTCAATATTATGCAAGGTTCGGTTGTATTCGATGTAGAAGGTATTCAGTATGATGACATTCGAGAACTCCAGCTGAACGCCGGTGTTTCGGTCAACCAGGGGGATCATTGTAAGAGGTTCCCCTTCGTTTCCATCTTCGATCCAACGAAGGTACTTCCCTGAATCCACATCGTATTGCCATTCTCCCCGATTGATCTCGGCATACTGGACCAGAAGCTGACTGGCAAGCTGCCCGCCCGGGGGAGGATCTGGAGAGAAAGATGCAAATTGCAGGCCAGGATACTCCTGAACCACACCAAGGCTTCGTGAATAATCTGTCACTCCCGCGGAATCAGCAAATACTCCGGTAACACTGTGGGTATCATCACCGCAAACCGGTGGACATGGGGCATATTTATAGGGGATAGCCCGGGCTCCCAGATCCCTATCCAGAACCGTATCCACGCGCTCGTCCGCGTTCCCGTAAACCAGAGTTCCTCGGAACATCTGGGAAAGCTGGGAATCGACCAATCTACCGGAACGGATCGGACCCACCTGTGATGCATTTTCGCCATAGAAAACAGCGATAAAACGGTTGAACAACTCACCGATATAATAATCAAACACCACATCGGCAGAAGAAAGTCCGGCGTGTGGTCTGCCAGTCCTTGGATAATTGGAGACTTTTATTAAAACAGGAAGCCGGTTTAGGTTATCTGGATTTTCAACCGGAAGCCCTGTCAGGGGGTTAATATATTCCGGTGTCACAACGGTCGGTCCAGCAGAGCCTTCAGTTATTTCTTGAGCGGGGGCGGAAGATCCATCAGTCGGGATGGTTTGTGGATCGGTTGGTATGGAAGAAGCGGAAATATCCGTCTCTGTTGGAGACTGAGGTGATGACGATACCTGGCAGCCTGTCAACAGGGATAGCATCACAAGCAGAACAGGAAGGCTTTTTCGTGCTTTCAATCCTTTTCAAACCAGACTGCCACTGATTTAAATATTTCCTGAGCAGCTTCCATTTTCGTTTTCAATCCCAATTCACGAGTGATACCATCCGGATATAAAAGCACCAACCGGTTGGTATCCACTTCAAAACCGGCATCTGAAGCAGAGATATCATTGGCGGCAATCATATCCAGGCGTTTTTGTTTGACTTTAACCCGGGCATTTGATAATACTGATTCGCTTTCAGCAGCAAAACCGATAACCCGGCGTGGAAAACCGGATAGTTCCCGTTTTTTTGCTACTTCCTTTAATATGTCAGTTGTTTTCTCGAGAGTAATAACCGGTATGCTGCCCTCTTTCTTAATCTTTTCTCCAGCTACTTTAAAAGGCCTGAAATCAGCCACAGCTGCAGCCATGACCAGTAGATCAGTCCCGGCAACTGATTGCAGAACAGCTTCAAGCATTTGTTGAGCTGATGTAACCTCAACCAGTTCTACACCGGCAGGGACGGATAAATTTCGGGTGGTGCTGATCAGGGTAACATTGGCTCCAAAATCAAGCGCCGCCTGCGCCAGCGCATATCCTTGTTTACCAGAAGATCGGTTTGTGATCACCCGAACCGGATCAATTGCTTCTGATGTTCCACCGGCTGTGACCACTACCTTTTTCCCTGATAATGGACCTTTCCGGCTCATCATGAAGCGCGCCTGATTCACAATGTCCACCGGTTCTGTCATGCGACCGGGTCCCACCAGACCGGATGCCAGATGACCGCTTTCCGGGCCAACGATGACCGATCCCCGGTCCTGTAATTTTCGTACATTTTCACGGGTTATTGCCTGGTTGAACATATCAACATCCATGGCAGGTGCAATGAGCAAGGGTGCTGATGAGGCCAGAACAGTGACTGTCAAAAGATTGTCAGCAATCCCGGCAGCCAGCTTTGCCATGCTATTGGCTGAAGCAGGGGCAATTATTACCAGGTCTGCTCTGTGGCCCAATGTAATGTGCACCACATGACCCTCACCTCCCCAGAGATCCGCTTCCGTGAATGCCTTTCGACCGGTAACGGATTGGCAGGTGAGGGGGGAGATCAATTTGCAGGCGGATTCTGTAAGGACAACATCAACAAGGGCACCTGCCTGGGTCAATTTGGATGCAATATCGACGCCTTTATAGGCGGCAATTGAGCCTGTTATCCCGAGAACGATATGTTTATCGTGGAGTGGATTGTTCATTTCTTGTTATTAAGCTCCCAGATCATTCGTAGACCTTCCAGTGTCAGCCATGGGGCTACCACCTGGATAGTATCCGTTTCATTTGATACGATCTCCGCCAGTCCACCGGTCCCGATGACTTTCATGTCATCTCCCAGTATTGACTTGAATCGCTGAACCATACCTTCAACCATGGCAACATACCCAAACAGCAGACCGGATTGCATGGCATGTATGGTATTGCGTCCAATCACTGAAGGTGGACGGAGCAGGTCCACCCTTGGAAGTTTAGCTGTACGCTGGACCAGGGCATCTGCAGAGATACCAATGCCGGGAGCAATTGCACCACCCAAATAATTCCCGTTGATATCCAACGCATCGAAGGTGGTGGCTGTTCCGAAGTCAACGATGCAGGCTGGTCCACCATAAAGCCGCTGAACTGCGGCAGCATCCACGATACGGTCAGCACCAACGGATTTTGGATCATCGACCAGGATGGAGATTCCTGTTTTTACCGAAGAATCAACAACAAAAGGTTCTTTTTTTAAATATTGCTGACAGGACTGGGACAGGCGACCTGTAAGTGGTGGAACTACAGAAGCCAGACAGATCGCATCCACATCATGTTTGTCCAGACCTTCATGTTGAAGAAGACTGGAGAGCTGGATGCCGTACTCATCTGCCATACGCTCATGGTCTGTTGCCAGACGCCAGCGTGCGCCCAGTATTTGGTTCGTATAGCAACCGATCGTGATATTTGTATTTCCAATATCGATGGTGAGAAGCATAGGAAAATTATACCGCAGGCGTTTCCTGTTCGATTTTTGAAGGTGCAGATACATCCGAAAAAGGAGTGGTCAAAAGAAAAGCCACCATAATAATTGATGGATACAAGTGGATCAGCAGCCTGTCATAGGATGTATTAATATGATTGGCGAGATTATGCGGGGTGATCAGATAAATAGCAAAATATCCAATCCATTGGATAAGCAGGATTGCGGATGTAACAAGAAAGGGCACTTTATTTTCTTTTGTTATCCGGGGTTTCATAAGCAAGATCGCCAGAATAAAAACCAACGGGAAGGGAAAATCCAATCCCCCGAAAGTCTTATGGAAGAGTTGAAGGTTATAGAAAACTTCCCTGTATCGGTCCATGGAGAACAACATCGTAAGGCTTTGATTAATTGTCGCAGAATTGACCACGTCATTAGCAGGGGCAAGGGTTATTTTGAAGGCAACAAGCACCAGTAGGGGAAGGATTAGACCAACCAGGAAATTCCCCAAAATCCGGAGGATTTGTTTCCTGCGAAAAATTATGAATATTGAAACTGTAACAATTCCTACAAAGATATGCAAAAAAAGTTGCCCTTCATTCTTGACCCATGCGGCTATGCCTGAAAACAATCCCGCGATGAGTATCCATCGATCAGAGTCTCTGGAGGACATGAAGTACAGACTTAGACTTGCAAGGGAGGCAAGAATACAGGCAGCCTGTGGAATATCGGCAAACTGTTTTGATCCAATAAATATGAACCAGGGTAGGCATAACAGAATCATCCCGGCCAGAAAGGCATTTTCTTTCTTTTTGAATTCCAGCAATCCACCAGCGAGTATCCCGGCAGAGCTGAAGGTGAATAAGCCCGCGATTGCCTGAGGTATACGTGCTGATTCTGTGCCTGCCATAATCCAGGAATGAGCAATGGAAAACGGGACCATTAGCGGATAATCCGCGTGAAATACCTGGGGGATAAATACTGTTTTCCAGAATTCTCCGGCGCGAGCCAGCATCCGGGCACGAACATTCCAGATAGCCCAAGCATCATAGCGGCCGTTTGGATTCGCAGTTGTGTAATTTATGAATGTTATCAACCCGATTATGGCTACAACCAGAAATAACCCGATAAAAAGCCATTCGATCTTTTTGACTTTTTTAAAATCAGGTAAATATTTTAAAAGCTGGTCCCGTTGTATCCAATTCAGATATGCCAGAATGGCGATGATCAACGTCTCCAGTAAAAAGAAACCCGGATTTGATGGACTTAAAATTAAAGACCACAGGAATAACAGCAGTGAAACAACCCCAAATCCAGCCGGAATGCCAAGAGAAATAAATAGAAGAATATTTCCCTTCCGGCTTGGAAGCACCAACCATGTAATCAACAGAACACCCAGGATTATCGGCGGTAGTAGCGTCAGATACACAAGATTGCTCATTGTTTCACCCCGCTGAAGATTGAGAATTCATTTGAAAATGGCTCGAGGAGGGTAATACCGAATGTAGTCTGGATTTTTTCCATCTTTGCCGGATCCGTGCTGTCATTGAAATTTCCCAGGATGAGGTCGTGACCGGCACCCCTTTCAAGGACAACGGGGGCAACCGAATACTGAGCCAGAAGGAATTCAACTTCCTGGTCTGAAGAACCAAACTTTACGTCATGGATATCCCAGTCAGCCAGATAGCCAATTATTCCGTGGTCAGGCAATAACGGTCTGATTCTGCGCATTCGCCTGTCCCAGGCGGTAACCATATCCACCTCAGGCAGATCTTGTGTTGCTATGACAGAAAGGTTGAAGCTTTCGAAAGTGGAATAAAGTGACAGTGCCAGAAGAATGATCAGGGCAAAAATGACAGGCAGGTGTTTTTTATCGAATTGATATTTCATGCATAACCTCAGTTATTGTATTGATGGTTTCGATGATCTCAACCGCCAGATCAAACGGTTATGAATGAGTGTCAACATTCACTCCGCGGTGGTGAATAACTGTTCCCATCGTACCATCAGAAAGCAACGGGGATTGAAGGTTAGGCATCCGTTCCCGGGAAAGGCGGACCGGATGCGGCGCATTTTCATCAGCCATCTGGAATGTCAATCCTTCATTAACTGGTTGATCCGGCTTTCTCCGAGGTTATAGTATTTTGCCTGCGGATGATGCAAAATAATGGCTGCTGTTGATTGTTCCGGAACCAGTTGATAGGCAGAAGTAAGTTTCATCCCCAGTTCCTGTTCAACCGGCAGCAGTGAGAAAACCTTTGTGTGATCAGCCAATTCTGGTATGGAAGGATAACCCCATGAGTACCGCTTTCCCTGATCGGGGGCTATACCCATTTCACGACGGATATGGCGATGAAGGTATTCTGCAGCAGCTTCAGCCATTTGTACTGCAAGTCCGTGGGTGAAATAACCCTCGCTGTAATCACCGGCAGCCTGTAATCTGTCAAACCGGTCGGTGGCTTCCTGCCCGACAGTGACTACCTGTAATGCGACAATATCCATCTTGCCGCTATCTTTTGATGCGAAATAATCTGCCACGCAGAGGTATTCGCCAAATGTTTGACGGGGAAAATTGAAGCGCGTGATCTCAACCGGCTTACCGGACTTGATGGATGCCGGTTGATAGACGACAAGATCATTTCCGTTGGACTGGCAAGGCCAGTAGCCATACACTGCCTGGGGTTTTAGCCAGTCTTCCTTTTCTGCTTCTTTTATCATTCTTTGTAGACGATCTTCATAATCCGCCTGTAATTTCTTCCATTCGTCGCCATGCGAGTTTTTTGCTCCCCATGAAAGGCGGAAGAGTTCGTTTTTCGATAGGCAATGGTAAACCGCTTCCATTGGCATCTTCTTTACAAGGCGGGGGCCATATTCGTCAATAACAGGAATGGACGGGGCAGGTGTAACAGATGATCCGGGTTCATTGGTTTGTTTTTCGTTTCCTGCTTCACCAACCTGGCCGAGCTCATAATCTGCTTCCCGTTGGATTTTTTCCATAAGGGCGGTTTTTTGTTCAGGATTGATCAATGTGTCCATGGTGGACAAACCCTCAAAAGCGTCTTTGCAGTAAAAAACTCCCGGTCCATAATATACATCCTGATCGGTTTTCAGGATACGACGGCCAAATTTTTTATTGATCGCGGCTCCTCCGATCAAGACCGGAAATTCCAGATTGCGCCGGTGGAGTTCATTGACGATCAGGGGCATTTGTTTGCTGGTACTGACGAGAAGTGCGCTCAATCCGATTGCATCCGCTTTCAGCTCAACTGCCTTGCTGATGATCGTCTCTGCCGGAACTTGCTTACCCAGATCGTGAACTATATAGCCATTATTGGACAGGATGGTTTTTACCAGATTTTTCCCAATATCGTGCACATCACCGTAGACTGTGGCCAGGACAATCGTTCCCTTACCCGCACCTTCTTTCCGTTCCAGGAATTGTTCAAGGTAGGATACCGATTTCTTCATTACTTCAGCGGATTGGAGCACAAAGGGTAAGATCAATTCGCCGGCACCGAATTTATCCCCCACGTCCTTCATGGCCGGTAAGAGAATCGTGTTCAGTATCTCAACCGCCCGGTTAGATTTCGTCATGCCTGCCGCATCCGCGATCAATTCGTCGAGGTCATCCTCAACACCATCCTTAACCCGGTGCAGTATCCTCCAATGAATGCGTTCTGCCGCGGATAACCCTTCGAGGGGATTTTCCTTAACAGCCTGAGCAGTTTCGCCTTTATTTTCAAAATACTCGATCAGAATTTGCAGGGCATCCGGTTTGCGGTTGAGAATCAGGTCATCAGCCATCTCACGCTCTTCCAGAGGGATATCCGAATAGGGTGTTATGGCAGCCGGATTAACGATAGCCATATCCAAACCGGCTTGAACGGAGTGATACAACATGACGCTATTGATCACTTTCCGGGCGGCGGGTTTTAACCCGAAACTGACATTGCTAACTCCGAGGGAGGTCAGTACGCCGGGAAGTTCGGCTTTTATACGGCGGATCCCTTCGATGGTTTCAATGGCTGAGCGTGAAAATTCAGGGTCACCGGTTGCCAGAGTAAAGGTGAGATCATCAAAGACAAGATCTCCCGGTTGAAGTCCATGATCATTTATAGCAATATCATATATACGCCGGGCAATTTCCAGTTTCCGATCCGCTGTTTTGGCCATTCCCTGTTCATCTATTGTCAGCACGATTATGGCTGCGTTGTATCTCTTTGCGAGCGAAAAGATCCTGTCGGCTTTCTCGCGTCCGGATTCCAGATTTGTGGAATTGATCAAACTGCGTCCCG
>CAYRHB010000013.1:0-12755 GCA_964424035.1 uncultured Leptolinea sp. | reverse complement strand
CTGTTTTTAAAGCCGTTTCCAAGACATCCGGTTCGGTACTGTCGAAAATAAACGGCACTTTTACAACCGGTGAAAGGGCTTTAATGATGTTGTACATCAATGTGGATTCATCAGTACGTTCTGTAAGCGCCACACACAGATCAAGCCCATGAGCACCATTATCAATTTGATCACGGGCAATGGTGATCATCGAGTCATAGTCCTCGGCCAGTAAAAGCTCTTTGAATTTCCGGCTGCCCTGGGAATTCAATCTTTCACCAATCAGGAATGGAGCCGGTTCCTGCTGCATATTCATGACAGAAATGGACGATGCCAGCCTTGGTGTTGCGCTGGTTTCATGGGTTGCGGGTTGAACCTTACGAACTGATTGAACCAGAGCACGTAGATGGGCAGGTGTGGTACCACAGCACCCCCCAACTACATTAATGCCATATTTTTTAACAAATTCAGTAAGTGCTTGAGCAAAAGGTACTGGTTCCAAAGGATACACAGCCTGTCCGTCGATGTTTAGTGGCAAACCGGCATTCGGAATACAGGAAACCGGCAGGTCGGTTTGACCGGTTAACTCACGAATCGGGTCCCGCATGAAATCAGGACCTGTTGAGCAATTCAAACCGATCACATCGATCGGCAAGCCTTCAAGAATGGCATCCACTGCGTGTATGTCAGTACCCAGGAGCATGCGTCCGGTTGTATCCAGCGTAACCTGAGCCTGGATGGGAAGCCAGATACCGGTCTCTTCAAATGCTTTCTGACATCCCTGAATGGCCGCTTTGACTTCAAGAATATCCTGTGATGTTTCAATCAGCAAGAGGTCAACACCACCCTGGATCAAGCCGACAGCCTGTTCACGAAATACGTCCACCAGTTCGTCAAATGAAACATTGGATAATTCGGGATCATTCATCGAAGGCAATTTGCCGGTTGGTCCCATGGACCCGGCAACGAACCGTGGCTGGCCTTCTTTTGAAAAATCATCCGCCGCTTTTCTGGCAAGTGATGCGGCTGTTGAATTCATTTCGATTATGCGATCCTGCAACCCATACTCGATCATCGTTATACGGTTAGCCCTGAAGGTACAGGTTTCGATCACATCAACGCCTGCTTCCAGAAACGACCTGTGTACTTTATCAACTGCTTCAGGGTAGCTGATCACCAGATAATCGTTGCAGCCTTCCAATTTTTCGCCGCCAAAATGATCCGCTGTCAAGTTTTGTACCTGCAGGTTGGTTCCCATTGCGCCATCAAAAACCATAATCTGTTCGTTTATACGGTCGAGATATGCGCGATTCGTGTATTTGCGTGACATGGGGATTTTCCTTCAGTTTGATATAGATAAGCCTACCGGCGTACCGGCTTTCTTTGCCGGTTCCAGTCGAAAAAAGAAACGTTGATGGACGTAATGTAAAGAATTTATCGATATTACCACAATTAGACAGTTGTTATCCGGTTTCTGCCACCTTCTTTTGCCAGATAAAGGGCACGGTCAGCCTGGTCAATGAGCTGGGTCAAATCCTCTATCTGATCGTTCAATTCAGCAATACCGATACTAACTGTGGTTGTGAGGTTGCCGGCATCTGTTCGGAAAACATTGCTGGAAATTGATTGGCGAAATCGATCTGCGATCTGGAAGGCCTGTTGAGCATTATTCTCGATCAGTAAGACAACAATTTCATCACCCCCGTACCGGCAAATGATGTCGATATCGCGAAAACTTGCCCGGCAGAAATCGGCAACCTGATTGAGTAGTTGATCTCCGGCAATATGTCCGTATGTATCATTGATGGATTTGAAATTATCCAGATCCATGATCACAACTGACAATGGATGATGGAAACGTTTCGCGCGATCGATTTCCCGCCTCCCCAGATCCATCAAACCCCGGCGGTTAAACAAGCCTGTCAACTCATCCGAAATAGCCATTTTTTGGGTTTCACGCTGTAAATTTGCGTTTTCAATAGCGGTACCGGCAAGGTCCATGAATGATTGCAGTTTATCGATATGGCTCTGGTTATAAAAACCGGATTGTATGCTATCGAGGGTAAGGAACCCGGCTACCCGTCCTTTAATATTGATTGGACAACCCAGGAATGATCGGGTTCGATTATCTTCTTCCAGTTGTCTCCAGGCGGGATAAAGTGTTACATCCGGGATAAAAAGCGGCTGCCCGGTGCGTTTTATCGTACGTAATGTCTGAATTTCATTGATTGTCATCCGGTTCATCATTTCATATTTTTTCGCAAAACCCGGAAGATGCGACCGCCCGACGCAGTTCAGTTTTCCACGCTCCCCTAATAAGATGATTGTCGCGGCATCCATGGGTACAACTTCACCAACAGCAGCCAGAATCCGTGTCAGAACTTCATTGATTTCCATCGGACTGTTTACCAGGGAAACGGTGCTCTTAAGGGCATTTGTCAGCGCGCTCTGTTCACGTTCGCGGTAATTAGAATGAAGTGATTCGGTAATATCACGGGTAACCATGACTACCTTATCATCTTCAAAAGGGGAGATAGTTCCCGAATACCATCGTTCAGAGCCGTTATTGGGGATGGAATAATCGATCACCCGTGTCTGGTGTGTCTCGAGGACATCGTGAATCTGCGCCAGCACTTCGGCAGCCTGAGGACGCGGAAGCAAGCGCAGGATATTTTTTCTATGATTTTCCGCAACTGTGTGGGTAGTAGTATCTGCCCCATCTGCCGTATGAATGATACGCCCTTGCTGATCGATCACAAGTACTTTATCCCCGATCGCGTTAAGAAGGGCTTGCATCTCGGCTTCACGAACTTGAAGGTATTCAGTAATACCTCGAAGTATTTTTCCCTCAGAAACCAGCCGGCTGTTTTGTTGCGATGTATTGGCACTTATTTTTGTAAATTTCCATATTGTGGTCACCAAACCGATTAAAACCGTACTAAAGATGATGCCGGATGAAATCCACGTGAAATTATCAATGACTTCTTCCTGCGGAATAAACCGGAGTGGAAGAAAATCAAGATACGGAAAGAAACTGGCTGTTATAAATGAAATGAGACTGAGAATGGTGATGATCTCACAAGCTCTCGTGCCTGAGACCAGGAGTGCAATCACAGGTGCAGCTAAAAGAAAAATACGGCCATCGCCGGATAATCCGGTTGAAAAAAGGTCCAATACACCGAACCCCAGGGTGATAATCGCCAATCCATGTGCCCTGATCGAATAGGGTATCTTTCTAATAAATGCGAGCAGGAAAACAAGGGCAAAGGCACATGAATAGGCAAAAAGATTAAGAGAATAATCTGGGTTACTATAAAAATAGGAAATAAAAAAACCCATTTCGATCATCCCACAAATTACTGCCACAAAGTACAGAAGGTCGAGTGTTTTTCTGCGCCAGGATGCCAGTTCGTTCTTGTCTGAACCAGTTTGTGTTTGTCTACTATGATCCATGACATCCAACCAAGATATTCCCCTGATATTACGTATGCTTTGTTTAAAGACGTACTGGTAGATTAATTGTTCATTCTATTCCAGTTATTTGGCACTGTCCAGTTTACAAGTTAAGAGTTTTGAAATTAATTCGAATAATTACCTGAATTATTACAACAGCAGGTTTTTATTTGTTTGGTAATTTGCTTTATATGGTTTTTGTCATGATCAACAATAAAGCTCACCAGTTCTCTGAGCGTGGTTGGCCCGAAAATGGAATGCCGGATCAACCGTTCCCAATCTCCCGGATCAGCTTCTGTTAAAAGCGAGAGCAAGTTTTCACGGGTGGAAATAAATTGGTACAATGCCTCAAGCCCGTTCTGGAGGTTATAGCCACGTTCAACAGCCCACCTGTCAGACACAACTCCGGCAATAAACGGTTTATGTTCCTCTAATATGGTCTTTATGCGGGGAAGATTTATTTCCCTGTCAAGATCGCGAAGATGGCAAAGGATTTCTGTAATACTCCATTCAAAATCATTGACCTTGGTTACCCATCTGGATTCCGGAACACTTTTAACAATCGCATCAATGGCGGCTGCATTCCCTCTTAAGGAAGCCAATAGAGATGTAATGGTTGCCGGTTTTTGTTTCCAGTCTGATTCGATCGCTTCCAACCAGGAAAACACATCTTCCATCTTTCCTTTGGTTGATCCTTCTGGTAAACCGGAAGGTAGCGGGTCGTCTTTATCTGTAATCCAGAACGCGGGAAAACCCGCTCTTCCAGCAGGGATAATGTCATCATTCAGATCATTCCCTACCATAGCAACCGGATGATCGAAACCCTCTATGCGGGCAACGACTTCTGAAAAATAGGCTGGTTGTGGTTTCGCAAAATGGTAGGTGTCGTAGGATGTGATGGCAGCAAATGGAATCCTGCCGGAATCAAGCCCTGCCCAATCCAATCGGTGGTGTACTGCAGCCATGGGGAACAACGGGTTCGTAGCGACAGCTACAGTCCAACCGCGGGAAATGCAATCTTCAACAACTTTAACCGCACCTGGCCGTGGTGATGTTTCAGAACGCAGGGTGGGAAATATAGATGAATAAAACTCATCCAATTTCGGTAAAAGTGACTCTTTACTGATCCCAATTTCAGGATAGAAACTGCGGTCAAAGGTTGCTTCCAGTGTGTCTGTAATGATGTTTTTTATCACCATCTGGCGGGTTCCCTCAAGTAGAGCCTTTACCATAACCTGAGGATCAACCTGATTCTGCAAGTACTGGCCAAGAAGGCCAAGGTATACCTTCGTGAAGCGATCGGCATTATTGTGGATCAGGGTGTCATCAAGGTCAAAAAGAACAGAAAGCATTAATGGTTTTTCCCTAAGAATACATCAGGCAGTTCATGGCATTTACCACAGCCAATATACGGATCATCAACATTCGTCCGGGTTTTCTGACAGAATGCTTTCACCCTGACCTGTTTGCCCAGACCCAGAAAACCCCGCGTGACAGTTCCTGTAAGGACCATATCAGGGCAGGAATTTGCCCTTTGTATGGCGGGAACAGGGCATTTTTTACAGAGATCTTTCGTCCAGTTATTGGGAGGAGCCGCATTACCAATGAGGCGGCATTCTTCCCGATTCTTTCCCCGGTAATAATCACCGTAGAAATAGCTACATTCAAATCCGGCTGGCGTTTTCATAATATTTATAATTTGACCACCAGTCCCCAATATTTGAAGAGACTGGTGGATATGTTGAAAAAGAATTAAACACGGGTTACATAGGCACCGGTACGCGTGTCAACCCGGACGGTATCACCTTCAACAACAAAATAAGGGGTTTGAACTTCATATCCAGTTTCTGTAACAACTTTCTTGGTCACACCGGTTGCAGTATCACCTTTTACGGCCATTTCAGCCTGCACAACTTTTAGATCAACGGAGGTGGGAAGTTCAATGTCAATCGGCTCGCTATTATAGAATGTGATCTTTACTTCCATGTTCTCTTTCAGGAAGCCAGCCGCATCAGCAATAACCTTGGAAGGAATGGCCGGTTGTTCAAAAGTTTCCATATCCATGAAGTAATACAATTCACCATCTTTATATAGATATTGAACATTATGATAATCAAGCCGTGCTTCAGGAACCCGGTCACCGGATTGAAAGGTTTTTTCCAATGTAGTTCCTGTACGCAGGTCGCGGGCTTTAATCCGGATGGTGGCATTTCCACGACCGGGTTTATGGTGACTGTATTCCAGTACTTTGTACAGGCTGCCATCCAGTTCAAAGGTTACACCTTTGCGAAGATCATTTACATCAATCATGTGTCTTTCCTCTTTTCGTCCAAAATAACCGAGGAATTATATAACCGCATTGGATAATTCACAAGTACAGTATCGGAAAGGATTGGTAACCGGGGTTAAATATAAAACTGATATTTATGGATAATTACTTCCATAGGAAATTTTTTAATTTACGGGAGTCGAATATGCATACATATCAAATTGAACCAGGGAAGAAATTCAAATTATCCGACTATTCTCCGGATGATACAGGAGATTTCGAAGGGAAAAAACAAAAAGGAATTGAGAAATTTGAATCCTGCCGGAAAGAAATCGATAAATTGCAAGAGTTGATGTATTCTGAGGATAAGCATCGCTTATTGATCGTTCTGCAGGCGATGGACGGTGGAGGAAAGGATGGTACGATCCGGGCGGTATTCGATGGGGTTAATCCGCAGGGCGTTCGGGTTGCCAGTTTCAAGACTCCTACTCCAGAGGAATTGAGTCATGATTATTTGTGGCGAATACATGCCAGGACCCCAAAACGGGGAGAGATCGTCGTTTTTAATCGCAGTCATTATGAAGATGTACTGGTAGTCCGTGTCCATAATCTTGTGAAGAGGGATGTTTGGAAAAAGCGTTACCAGCAGATCAACAATTTTGAAAAGCAACTGGCTGATGAGGGAACAACAATTCTTAAATTCTTCCTTCATATCAGCCTGGATGAACAGAAAGAGCGGTTCATGGAGCGATTGGAAATGCCAGAGAAGCATTGGAAATTCAATGCGGGTGATCTTGAAGAACGCAAGTTATGGCCGGAATACATGAAAGCATTTGAAGAAGCAATCAGTAAAACATCAACAGAATGGGCGCCCTGGTATGTTGTTCCTGCAAACCGAAACTGGTACCGGAACATGGTTGTCGCATCCGTAATTGCGGATACTATGAAGTCCTTTAAAATGGAATATCCCAAACCGGACATTGATGTGGAGGTAATGAAAAAGCTATTGTCTGACAGCTGATCTTTATACCAGTACCGTATGGATTTTTGTTAAAAATTCCTGCCAGCCGGGTGTGGTCAAAATCTCCCTCCGGGTGGCTGTAGAAGGCCACTCGTTTTTCATGTATTCCACTGTCTGCTTCCGAAAAACAACCAGACCATGGTCTTCGCCATAATACGCGATCGAGGCAAGCAAATGCTCTTTGATCGTTTCATAGATTTCATCGCGGGAAAAATCAGACCGGGACTTTCCGCTGAAAATCCATGGATTGCCTACGGCACCGCGGCCGATCATGATTGCGTCACAACCGGTGTGAAGAAGAAAGCGATGGATATCTACAGGAGTTCTAACATCACCATTTCCAATCACCGGAATCCTTACTATTTGTTTGACCTGCGCTATTGCGTCCCAGTCGGCATTTCCCGCGTATGCCTGCATCCGGGTTCGTCCATGAACAGCAATGGCTGAAGCGCCGGCTTCTTCAACACGCCGGGCGGTTTCAAGAAAATTTCTGTTGGAATCATCCCAACCGAGGCGGATTTTGGCTGTAACTGGAATATCCATGTTCTTTACAAGCAATTCAATGATCCGCGTGATCTTTTCAGGGTCCAACAGCAAACTGGCTCCAGCTCCCCTTGAACACACCGATCTTCCGCAACAACCGAGGTTTACATCCAAGAAATCCGGCTTCCGTTGGCGCAATTGTCCGGTTGCCCATAACATTCGTTCCGGTGAATTATCAAGGATCTGGTAACCAAAGGGACGCTCTTCATCGGAAAAAAACAAACGGTTGCCGATATGGGGGTGCTTCCCCTCAATATCCATGGCATTGATAAATTCCGAATATGTGCAGGCTGACCCCCATCGCCGGCAGATCAACCGGAAGGGGTGATCTGTATAACCATCCATAGGGGCAAGGATCAATCGCCCGAATACCGGGATATTCCCGATGTGAAAATCGGGTGAAGCAGACAAAGGTTGAGTTTGATGGATCATTGCTGTCCGGGGCATACCCAGGAGATTTTCGGGTCCGCGGAATAGGAAGCAAAGTTCTGTTCAGGCAGGATAACCAGATTGGCTTTTACGGCCAATCCATCCATACAACCAACCAGGATCACATCCTGCGCATTCCGCAGGGGAATATCATCCCTGGTTTGAGGAAAGATGATTGTGCCCTCTGGATCGCCGGCGACCAGAAAAACATAACGGGCATAGGGCATGGGAGCGTAACCTGTTTTTGCAGTTTTTTCCACACCGTCATTCGCATCATAGAATCGTGGGTACAGCATACGTCCGTGAAGAACCATCGTTTCCGATGATTCCAGCATTTTTTCCAGCGAGACTATTTCATCCGGTTCTAGTGATCCTGCATTCTTGAGAATGGTCTCCCTCAATTGAGTTGAAGATGCCTGTTCATATTTTCGTGGGAAAGCTCTTTCAGCGACCAACGGAGCGAATCCCAGGCATAAAATACCGATGGATACAGCGGCCAGACTAAAGATCGGAACACCCATTCTGCCAGGATGTTTTTTCACTGGAAGCTCCGGTTGAGGTACCGGTTGTTGATTTCCGAGATGGATAAGAGCAAAAATACCAGCCGAAAAATAGAGTAGAAAAACCCAATCCACCGGCAGCAAATACCGCCAACCGGAATTCCTTGCGGCTGCGTTGCTGAAATTGTAGGCCAGGTTGATCAATAGAGGAAATAATCCAGCCCACGAGTTTCTTCTGAAAAGGAAAACTGCGCCTGCCGCCAGAATTGCCAGGTTGATGAGCATAACCAGCACTTCCCTGATATTGGCTGATCCATCCCATTCTTCCCAGAAAGGATGAATGGGTTTAACCAATTCCACAAAATCAACAATACTGAAACGTACCGGAAAGATTTGAAGATTGGCAATCTCACTATTAACCCAATGGGCTGAAACGAATCCTGTTACGTATAAAGGATCTTGTATGATACGGTCACGGAGGGCATTGGAAAGCCGTTGACTGTAGTCGCTGGTGGATTCTCCCGGCCAACGGTCAAATTCATCCGGTTCAATTTCAGGATAATATCGCTGTACCATTATCCGGTTTTGTGATTCAGGATGATCAAAAACCAGCTGACCCGTAATACCGAAGTTTCTTGACAACCACGGAGCAACTGCCAGGAAAATACCCAGAAGGAATAATACTGTTGGCAGAATGAATGACTTAACCGGATCGCGAAACCTGATCAGCTCAATCCAGAAAAATACCAGAATGACCGGAAAAAGGATAATGGTTTGAGTACGGACCAGAAGGCTGATACCGAGAACTCCACCGGTCAAAAGCCCATGAATCGGTCTGCGAGGATTCTTTAACCAGATAATCGTACAAAGAACGACAATACTGATAGCGAGAGCAGCGGGAATATCGGCAAATAAGAGTTTTGTGTTGGAGATATCCGATGTGAATGGCGTGGATACTATGGATGTCCATTCCCGAAGAATAACGAATAAAGCACATATCCAACCCACTGTATTCGATGCGAGTTTCCTGCCGATCCAATAGACTGTGACAGGAAAGAGAGCGAGCAACAGTGTCTGTACAAAGATCACGGTTGTGTAATCCTGACCGGCGATGAGGTGATCAATCGCGAGAAAAATGATATACAGTGGACGGGGAGGGATGGATTCTCCCCGGAATCCCAGTCCGATGATCATGGATTGGGCGTAATGGTCATAGAATGCCGCATCGGAGAAGGGATATATCTCATAGTTTGGAGCCCGGGGTGGGGTGGCAAAGAATCCCGGCGGCACAGGCTGACTGGCCCAAAGCACAACTGCCAACGACCAGATGAGACATGAAACCAAAATTCCACTGCTTATCGGATTGTCACGCTGCCATCTTGACAGAACGAGTAATAGACGGGATTCAGAAAAAATCCGGACCAACAAACAGATCAGAATACCCAGCCAAATTTGCCATTCCATTAAAGGGACAGTAGGATCGCCCCATCCTTTTGCATCCCTGGTCAAGCCCAGTCTGGTCAGAATGATGAGAATGATAAGGATCAACAGGCTTCCGTACGTAATCCCCCATATGAAGAGAAAAGGTTTTTCTCTGTTTACAATGGGCAACCATCTGTCTCTATTTTGCCAGATCAAGAGGATGGACATCTGAACAAGAATTAGCGCAACATATACAAGAAGGGGAGCAAGACGCTGCGCATAGGCAAGAAAATAATATGTATGGATGCCTGTGTACAAGTCATACAGTACAGCCAGTGATGTAAGAAGGAGCCCGGCACATACGAGACCGGTGAGGATAACAAGACCGGGTCGGCGTTCAATGTTGTGGGAAATGAACCGGAATTTGAATGGAAAAAAGGCGAGGAGTGCATTAAGAACAACTAACGTAACAATAACCAGAAGTATGGCCATTCTGGCTGGGGATAATCCAAAAAGGATATTTGAATCCGACGGAAGACTGACCAATATACCGGCAGCGATCAATCCTTCCACTCCAGAAAACACAAAGAGGATCATCCAGAGTTTGTTGTTTTTATGTGTCTGGTCTTTAGATGTCTGCTTTTTCATGTCTGCAGGCGATTATAAACAAGAATAAGTGAAAATTACCTGCAAATAAAAAAAGCATTTATTTTATGAAGCAGAATATCAGGATTTATAGAAGGTGGGTCAGATTGACGGGTCGTTATGAATCCTCATAAACACTCGGACGATCTCAGGATCAAATTGGACAAATGCATTGTCTTTTATATAACGCAAGGCGGCATCCTCAGGCCAGGCAGGCCTGTACGGACGATCTGAGATCAGAGCATCCCAGACATCAACCACAGCGAATATACGGGCGGCAAGTGGGATTTCTTCGCCTTTCAGACCAAAAGGATATCCACTCCCATCCCAACGTTCGTGGTGGTAATACGGGATATCCAGAGATGGCAACAGGAACGGTATTTTGGACAGTAAACGATATGCATAGAGTGGATGTTGGCGCATGATCACCCATTCATCCGGGGAGAGGGGACCAGGTTTTAGAAGAATATTGTCTGGAATGCCCATCTTTCCAATATCATGTAACAGAGCACCGCGTTGAATATGGATCAATTCCTCTTCCGGTATCCCCATCTCGCGGCAAATTCGCAGTGTCATATCAACAACCCGTTTGCTGTGACCAGCGGTTTCACGTTCGCGCATTTCGAGGGCATTTGACCATCCCATGAGGGTCAGTTCGTATGCATCTGAAAGCTCTCTGGTCTTATTTTCTACAGCTTCTTCCGCATTCCGGCGGTCGGTAATATCAAAGATGATGGAAAATAGCAAATCTTTGTTTTCCACTCTGACGGGGGATGAATGGATCTCCACGATCCGGGTTTCCCCTCCTGCCAGGCGATGTGGAAAGACGAATTTCGTCTGATTCTCTGCAAGGATCAATTGCATAGCTTTCTGCACATCCTCGATTGGCAACTGATTGATCTGGTTAATTGTCATGTTTCGGATACTCTCAATCGGATATCCGTAGAATTCGACAGCTGCCTGGTTGGCATTAATGATCTCGCCGTTTTCCGGAGATATGAGCAGCATGGATACATCGTGATTCTCAAACATTACCCGAAAGCGCTGCTCACTTTCACGCAGAGCTTCTTGAGTATTCTTCCACTGGGTAAGATCATGCGCGACGAATAAGACTCTATCTCTATCAAGCGGTGAAATCACTCCGGAAAACCAGATTGAACTTCCATTCATTTCTAATGGTGATTCGATCGTTTCACTTTTCTGTGTAAATAATACATGGCGGAGTGTATCCGTAATATATTGAGCTGTTGAACCGGGAAGCCATTTGTCCAGGTTTTTCCCCAGAATATCATTCCTGTGGTCTGCAATAGCCGGAGAAGCCGTGGGTGGGATACTCAGGCATTTTCCATTCTTATCAAGTACGATAACAATATCCTGCATGGCTGAGAAAAGTGTATTTAATTCTGTGGTACGCGTTGAAACACGCCGCTGCAATTCCCTGTTTGAAATCACCAATATAAAGAAAACCAAACCGGATAATCCAATCCCGGCAAGAACAAAGCGTGTATATGGTGAAGCGGCTAACCGGTTGCCAAACCATCTTGCATTGATGGTTGAGTATTCAGTGGGTGAAATCCTGGTAAATCCTTCTTCAACAATAGATAGTAATTCTTTATTGCCTTTTCGTACTGCCCTGTGAAACTGGCCGGTATACAAAGGATCCGACGAATTTATCTCACTTTGAAGGCTATATTTGTAAATAAAATAATCCGCTGCCGGTTTATCAACCACGAAAACATGAATTTGTTTATCTCTGGCTGCCAGGATGATCGTTTCATAACTGTCGAATAACTCCAGCTTTTCGATCCCATGTGTATGAAGGAATTGGACAGCATTATCCTTATCCTTTACTCCGACAGAAAACCCTTCGAGAGATCTGACATCGGTTAAACCAGATATATGATTATCAAAATATATTGGGACATCAATATCAGCATAGGGGGCGGAAAAATCATAAATCTTCGCGCGCTCACCGTTAAAGAAAATTGTGTCTATTACATCGAAATTTCCCGCTTCCATTTCATTCTGGGCTTCATTCCAATCCATCGATGATAGAACAACCTTTATACCAGTCTTTTGTTCCCACAATCGCCATTGGTCAATTAGAATGCCCTGTGGATTGCCATTCGTATCCAGGAATGTATACGGTGGGTAATTATCATCCATTACCACCCGGATTGTTTCGATTGTTGTGCGGATGGGAACGGTGTTCCTTGTGCTATTCAAGAAGACTAGCGTCAGTAAAACCGTCAACCCAAACAAAAGGATACGGCACCCTGGATTCCTCATGAAATTAATCATATTCATAGAAGGTCGAAATTGCCATAAAAAAAACCGGAATCTTTCAAAATTGTAAAAAAAGGAAGGTATAACTTTGAATAAACTACAAAGAAAAAAGCAACCGGGTCAAGCCACGGTTGCTTTTTTCTTCCCTTTTTTGTTGTTCTGGCGGGAGCGACGGGGTTCGAACCCGCGATCTCGGCCTTGACAGGGC
>CAYRHB010000012.1:0-45823 GCA_964424035.1 uncultured Leptolinea sp. | reverse complement strand
TAACTCGTATTGCTTCAAATATCGGCGCTTTGAATTCCCTCTGGGCTCTCCAGACAGTTAACAAACAACTGGGTGTTGCCCAGACCCGTTTGTCAACTGGCAAGCGCATCAACTCGGCAGCGGATGATCCCGCTGGTCTGACCATTGCCACCAAATTGAATTCCCGCAGCGAAGGTTTGCAGGTCGCCCTTTCCAATATCGGCGATGCCAAGAACCTGTTGGCTGTTGCGGAAGCCGGCGTTGGTCGTATCACCGATATTCTTGTTCAAATGAAGAACAAAGCCAGCCAGGCTGCTTCTGACACGATGGGCACTGCAGAGCGCACCGCCATCAAAGAGCAGTTGAACGCCTATGTCGAACAGATTGACGACATCGTTGCCCAAACCGCCTGGAATGGCAACAAACTGATCGATGGTTCCTATCTGACCACCGCTCTGTCCTTCCAGACCGGCGCGGATGCCGAAGATGTAACCAATGTCAACGGCCTCTCCAATCTTTCAGCTACAGACGGCTCCCGGAACCTGGCTCTGGCTACCAAAGCTGCGGCGAATTCTGCCTCAGTAAATGAAAGTGGAACTGTTGTCACGGCTTTAGCTGCCACCGGAACTGTTGTGACCGGAACCGATGTGCTTGGGTCTGGTACCTATTCAATCCGTGTTACAGTCGGAACAGGTACTGCCACTGATGCAGATACAATCGAACTTCTGGATTCCGCCGGAAACGCTTTACAAATTGGCTCAACCCCTGCTGCAAGCATGTCAACAGATCTGTCGGCTGGTGGTTCCGTTGATTTCGGTAATGGAATGGTTGCGACTTTCACCGCTGTTACCGCAGACGTTGATCCCACTGGACTGACCATCAACTATATTGCCGAAGGCACGTATAACGTTCTATCACAGGGTGCCACCGGTGACGCTTTGACGGATGCAGCCAGTTACCGGGAATTGATGACCACACTGGAAGGTAAACTGGATACAGTCAACGCCATTATGGCGAAGATCGGTGCCTTTACCGGCCGCCTGGAATTCAAGGAAGACCAGGTCTCCGCTGCCCAGATCAACGTGGAAGCTTCCTACAACCGGATTATGAATGCCAACATGGCAGAAGAACAGGTGAATTCGAGCAAGTTCCAGATCCTGCAACAGACGGCTATCGCGATGCTGGCTCAGGCGAACCAGGCTCCGGCTTCACTCCTGACCCTCTTCCAATAATCCTTTGAAAGCAGTATCTTTAACTAAGCAATAAGTAACCCCCTGGGGGGAGCCGTAACCCGGCTCCCCCCGAAGCGCAAACAGTTCCGCCGTGGAGGCGAAAATGACCAGCTCAATCTCATCCACTTCATCGAAATCCGGTATTGAAAATCTTGATTCTTACTATCAGAATCTGATCAACTACACACTGGTGCAGGAAAAACAACCCCTGACCCGGTATGAAGAACAAAAGGATTCGATAGAGGTCAAGAAAGCCGCGTACACTGACCTGAAATCCAAGTTTGACGCACTTCAATCCTCCATTAATGCTCTGCGCAGTACACAATCTACATATGCTTTAAAACCGGGGCGCACAGTCACGGTTTCACCAACAACCAGCGATTCAACAGTGGCGACTGCCACTGTCAATTCTTCCGTTTCCGCCGGGACATATAAACTCTCGGTGACTTCACTTGCCACAGCACACGAAGTCCATTCAACCCGTCAAACTTATTCCAACCAGGCCCTGGGCCTGACAGGAACATTTGTGATTGGCGGCGCCGCCCAGCGGAGCGCTTCTATTGTTGATAGCCTACCGGATACAGTGTCTACTGTCGGTAGTTCAAGCAGTCTTTTATCGGGACAAAAAGAGCTTGGCACGGGTAACTACTATGTCGAGACCCGTAATGATGCCAGCGCAGGATGGCAATTCCGGATTGTAGATGTCGACGGAAACGCCCAGAGTATTCAAGATGGATCTACCTCAGAATTTACATCAAACTGGCAGAGTATTCCGACTGGCGGTGGAGTCTATGATACCGGCAGAGGACTTTCCATTACATTTGGATCGGATTCGAATTTATACACGGAGGCCAATAAAGCAAGCGGTGCTGTGCAACTTTCATATGCCGCGAAAGGCGCATCGATCTCTGTAACAAGCGACATGAGCCTGATCGATATAAATTCCTTGATCAATGCTGCCACATATGGGGACGGAAACAAGGTTGTATCCTCGATCATTGACAATACCCTGGTATTGAAAAATGAATCTACCGGAACCCGCCATGTTATGGAAGCTTCAGACACATCCGGAAGTGTCCTTTCCTCACTGGGTATTATCTCCGGTGGTGTTCTGAATACCCAGGTTGAAGCGAATGATGCGTATTTTTCCATCAACGACATGGAAATGGTACGCAGCTCGAATACTGGACTTACCGATGTGATATCCGGAATGACACTGGACCTGGCTTCAGACGCAGAAGGGAAGAGCGCCAATCTGGTTGTTAAGAGCGACTCCAGTAGTTCAACCTCCACCATCAACGCGTTCCTGTCCGCCTTCAATGACCTGACAACCTATATTCGGGGCAAGACAGGTACAACGAAAAATGATGATGATACTTATACCCGCGGAACATTGGCCGGCGAATACAACATCCGCTATGTAGGCAATGAACTGGTCACCATAATGAACCAGGATTACACGAACAGCGGAATATACAAAAACTTGACTGAGCTTGGGATCACACTGGATTCAGACCTGAAGGCTACGATCTCAGATTCCTCTGCCCTGTCAACAGCACTGAATACGCATTTTGATGATGTAAAAGCTCTTCTCGATGCAGCCATGAATGCCATGGCAAACAAGGTGGATATCTACGCGGGTACAGATGGTTATGTGAACCAGAGTATCCAGACTGCGGACTCTACGATAACAAACCTGAGTTCACGGATCGAATCCATCAACGAACGTATGGAACGCCGGGAGGTTTACCTGGTCAAGTATTACGCAGAATACCAGGCCCAAATGGAGACCTATATGAACCAATCCAGTCTGAACTCTGCATTATATGGATAGGGTTTGGTTCAATAGCGTGTGTTGTACCACCCCTGACAAGGACGTCGGGGTGTTAGGAAAAGGAAGGAGCCATGTCTGATCCTACAATTTCCTCCCTTGGCCGGGCAGCCGTTGAACTGACCGGCAGCCTTAATTCACCAAAGCAGGTGAAGAAGCCGGCAGTTGCATCAAGCCAGCCGGCAAAAACCAGCCAGGCGACAAGCGCGTACGCTCAAACCCGGTTGCAATTTCAGGTGGATTCTAAGACCAACGACATCATCATTTTGATAAAGGATAAGGATTCGGACAAAATTGTCCGGACCATTCCTTCAGAAGCGATCAAAGATATTCCACCAGGTCAGATCCTGCAGCGTTCTGGTTAAGGCGACAAGAGGCTGTCACCGAAGGGGCAGCCTCTTGTTTTATATCTGATCAATAACAAAAAACCAATTATATAAAAACCCTAAAGTTTTTTAGGAACCTGCCGATAAACAAAACAGGAGTTAGCTACACAGAAGCATTGACCAGGAAGGTTGATGCACCCGGATAGGAAATCGGGTTAGAAAGGCAGGATGCCATGACAAACACAATTTCAAATCCAGTTGGTCGCGCAGGAATGGAGCTGATCGGTTCAATCCAGAGAACCGAACAGAAACCCAAATCGGCCGTCAAACAGCAGGAAGCGAAAACGGCTTACGCGTCCAATGTGGCGGGTAATAATACACGGCTTCAATTCCGGGTCGACGAAAAGACCAACGATGTCACCATCCTGATCAAGGACAAAGAGTCCGACAAGGTCATCCGCACGATCCCGCCGGAAGCGATAAAAGATATCCCGGCAGGACAGTTAATGTCAATTTCCAGATAACGTCATTTTATTGGTACCAACGATACCGGGGCTGCGTTATTTGCAGCCCTTTTTCTTTTTTAACTTTTATATCCTGTTAACGCAATTTCTCTGAAAACCAACCGATTATACATATATCACTGGTCATGGAGGACCGGTCAGGTTGAAGGCAGAATGATCCATCTGCCAGGCAAGAAAGGAAGGATCCTATGTCTGATTATTCAGTAAACCCAATTAACGGTAGTTCCAATGAAGTGTCTGTCGGGCATTCACATCAGGTTGAAAATCCGGCAGCCCATCAAAAAGCAAACAAGGAAGTGAAGTCACCTGTTCCCATGTATACATTTCCCGGCAACACCAAACTGATCTATAAAGTGGATGAAACCAGTCATGAGGTCGTTGTATTTCTCGTTGATGAAGCTTCATCCGAGATCATCCGGACCGTTCCTGGCGATGCCATGGATGACATCCAGTCCGGCGGTTTGGTCCAGAAGAGCGCCTGAATTTCTTTACGCAATTTTTACGGAGCTTCTCTTCAGGGAACCGGAGTTTTGCCGAATATATTTTTTGTAACAGCAGCGATGTTGAGGAGGAATTCTTTATGTATAACCAAAGTCACGCATACCGAAAGCAGGAAGTTCTTTCAGCTTCACCGCTGCACCTGGTTATAATGGCCTATGATCTGGCAATTCGCTCCTGTGATCAAAAAGACATGGCAACCGCGCTAAAAGCTGTCTCTGCCCTGCGCGATGCGCTTGATTACAACTATGCCGAGATTGCCATGAATCTCTTATCTCTCTACAACTGGTGCCTGGACTGTATCCGCAAACAGGAATACAAACAGGCTAAGCAAACACTGGTTGAATTGCGGGAAGCATGGGTAACCATTGAAGCCCAGATGAATGCGCCCAAAACACAAGCAGTAGCTACCGGAGTATCAATGGCTGTTCGGTCAGCCTGATAAATAGCAGTACAACCGTAGTAATCCAATCTATTCGCTCTGGGAACGGCCGTCAGTGGGGGCAAACTGACGGGGTTTCCGATTCTCTTTCACGTGATTTTTACACATCATTCATTTTTCTTTTACTGCCCTGAACGCCGTGTCATGTTAACCTATTTTCAGAGAGCGAAGAAACGGTTGTCCGTTTTATTTAATTACTACGGAGTCCCTTATGAGTTTTTGGACCAGTCTGCGAATTAGTTCATCGGCACTTTTTGCCCAGCGTCTACGCCTGGATACCATCTCCAACAATGTGGCCAATTCAGAGACAACAAAGACCGAAACCGGTGAACCGTTTCAGCGAAAAGATGTTGTCTTCACAGCCAACAACCGGGTTCCATTCCTGGCGAATCTGATGTTGACCAATCGGAGTATCGGTGAAAAAGCCCTGAATCTGCAGGGGGTTAAAGTTCAGGAGATCGTAACTGACACAACGGCAGGGGAAACAGTATATGAACCCACGAATCCGGATGCTGACGAGAACGGTTATGTCACATATCCCAATGTTGACCTGACAGTTGAAATGACAAATATGCTCTCGGCAACCCGGTCGTATGAAGCCAACCTCGCCATGGTCGAGGCGGCGAAGGCAATGGCTAACAAAGCCATTGAAATTGGCCGGTAATCTCCACCAAGGATAAGAGGAGATATTTTTAATGAACGTTCCAGGAATTCGTACTTCAATCCCTTCACAGGTAAATTCACTAGGGAATTCAACACAACCGAATGCTCTGAAAGAGGTTGGCAAGACTTTTGACAGTATGTTGCAGAACCTCAGTGACGCGCAGAACACCAGCGATGATCTGATGACGAAACTGGCTGCCGGAGAAGATGTCGATATCCACCAGGTGATGATCGCAGCTGATCAGGCGGATATCAGCTTCAAAATAGCCATTGGTATTCGGGACAAACTGGTAAGTGCATACCAGGAAATTTCCCGGATGAGCGTTTAACCTCAAATTGTGGAATGTACAAAAAAGGACAATAATTAATGCTTTCAAAAATCACCACCCAGGCCACCAATTTTTGGGAAAAACAAAAACCCACACAGCGGGTAATCCTTATTGCTGTTGCTGTGTTCATGGTCGTGATGGTTCCGGTTTTGATCTCATGGGCAACCCAGACCGACTATAGCGTTGCCTACAACAACCTTGAAGAAGCTGATGCCGCAAAAATTGTTGAACAACTGAAAACCAGCGGAATTGATTACAAATTACAGGGCACTACAATCCTTGTTCCTTCTGACAAGGTTTATGACGTGCGTCTTCAAATGGCAAACCTTGGGCTGCCATCCGGTGGGTCCTCGGGGTATGAGTTATTCAGTGAAACAACACTGGGAATGACCGAGTTCACCCAACGCGTAACCTATCAACGGGCGATTGAAGGCGAGCTTGAACGAACCATTGGCAGTCTGGATACAGTGGATGGTGTGCGGGTTCATATTGTTCAGCCCGAAAAAACATTACTGGCCAGTGACCAGGCGCCAACGACGGCGTCCATTACCATTCAGGAAAAACCCGGCCGCCAGCTTGACGCCGGACAGATCCGGGCTATCACCTACATGACAGCCAATGCCGTCGAAGGACTTACTGCCGAAAATGTTGTTGTCGTTAACACCAACGGAGAAGTGCTGGCCGCGGGTGCCGGAGACGGCATGTCTGGTTCTATCTCTCAGGTGGACAGCCGCCGTGCCGCCGAACTGGCTGCTGCCAGCGATGTGCAGAAAAAGGTCAAGAGCCTGTTGGATACGGCCTTGGGTCCCAACAAATCTGTAGTTCAGGCCTCGGTCCGCCTGGATTGGAGCGACAAAGAGATCACCACAACCAGCTTTGAGCCAACTCCCAATGCTGTTCGCAGTTCCCAAAAGAGCACCGAGAGTTACACGCTGGATAGTACTGGTACCGGCGGCGTACCGGGTGCAACTTCCAATCTACCCAATACGACAACCACAACGACGACCGCCGAAGGTACCGGCACCCTGTATGAGCGAACCGAAGAAACTACGAATTATGAAGTGGCTCAGACTTTAAATCACCAGATCATCCGGCCCGGCATGGTGGAAAATATAAGCCTTTCGGTCCTGGTGGACGGGCTCACAGACCAGCAGCAAATACAAACGCTGCAGACAGCCATTGCCGCTGCTGCCGGGATTGACCAGGAACGCGGGGATCAATTATCTGTTCAAACGCTTACCTTTGACAAGACATACCAGGAACAACAGACCGAGGATATCGCTGCGGCAGATCGAACCCAGTTGATCATCCTGATTGCAGAGATTGTTGGCGGTTTATTACTGCTGGCAGGATTGTTCTGGTATATCAGCCGGCTTTTACGGAACTTGAAAGTAGCTTCTGTGGATGTCTGGGAACCTGTGCTCAAACCTTCCCTCGAAATGGGATTGCCATCCGGCGGTGCAGCGGGTGGTGGCCTTGAACTGGCTGCGGCTACGGGGCAGAAACCGGCTGCCGGACTATCGGGTGCCGCAAGTGCCAAGAGCAGTAACTTATTGCAGGAAGCGACAGCGCGCATGCAGCAAAAAGTAACCAGCGCGGAAGAACAGAAGATGCAGCAATTGATAACCCGTCTTGCGGAAGATAATCCTGCCAGTGTGGCGGATGTGATTCAAATGTGGTTGAACCAGGATAAGAAGAATGACTGATCAGGGAAGTCAGATTTCAGGCCTTGAGAAGGCCACGGCGTTGTTGCTGACTCTCGGTGTGGAAACATCCTCCCGGGTGCTGCAATATCTGGGTGAAGCAGAGATGGAACGCCTGTTGTTGACCATCAGCGAAAGCGGGTCTGTTCCAACCGATACCCGTCAGGCGGCTCTGGAAGAAGCGTATGCGCTCGGCATATCCGGAGTGGATCTGGTCGGAGGCGGAACCGAGTATACCCGCCAGCTTCTGGCAAGGGCGGTTGGTCCCCGGCGTGGTGCCGAAATTCTGGAACGGATCTCAGCACGACAGCAGATTTCTTCCTTCGAAATGTTGCGCAATGCCGATACCAGCCAGGTGGCGGTCATGCTGCAGGATGAACATCCCCAGACCATCGCCCTGGTGCTCTCGTACCTGGAAGCAAAACTGGCGGCTGATATTCTGACAAACCTACCGACAGATCTACAGATTGATGTCACCCTCCGCCTGGCCCGTATGGATCGGGTATCTCCACAGGTTGTCCAGGTTGTGGAGCGTAATCTCAAACAGAAATTATCCGGCGTACTGTCTGCGGCGGATTTTCGGGCAACGGGTGGTGTCAACTTCCTGGTGAAAATGATGAACCAGGTCGATCGGGATGTGCAAAAACGTATTTTTGAAGCCATGGAACCGACAGATCCCAAATTGGTTGAAGAGATCCGGGCTTCATTGTTTACCTTCGATGACCTGGCAAAAATGGATGATCGTACCATGCAGCGCGTGCTACGTGAAATCAATAAAAATGACCTCGCATTATCGCTTAAAGGTGCGCCAGAAAAACTGAAAGACCTGGTCTACCGCAATCTTTCAGAACGTGCCCGGGACAGCTTAAAGGAAGAAATTGAAATCCTGGGTCCACAATTGGCAAAAGATGTGTATGCCTCTCAAAGAAAGATCATTGAACTGGTTCGCGCCCTGGAAGAAGCTGGAGAGATCATCATTGTCGGCTCGGGTGGAGGATCAGGTGATGCCGTCATCCTCTAGAGTATTGAAAACCGGACGTTCCAGTGTTGCTTCCTCCTTTGACGTTGAATCATTGGATGAGGAACTCACACCTGTGAACCAACCCGTGAATTCTGCCTTCACAACCGGATTGCAGGATTTCTCTACCAATCCGGATGATGTCGAGAAGGAATCTGAAGGGATTTCCACATCATCCGCAGACCACAGGTTTGCCCCTGGAAGATCGTCCGTTATGGTGAAAGAGATGATGCGGGTTGAGCCCAAAGTATGGTCTTTCCCTGATCTGACTCGCAAAGCGGCAGCATCTTCCGCTTCCCCCAAAAAATCAGAGCCCCAAAAGGTGGAAGACCATTCGTATCTGATCGAAGAAGCCAAAGATCGTGCGGATGAGATCATATCCCAGGCCGATAAGAACGCCGCCGATATCCTTTCACAGGCGCAGACTGAAGCAGATAACCTGAAGCAGAAAGCGTTTATGGAAGGGATGACGGCTGCCCGGACAGAAGTATCGCAGACCATGCACCAGGTTGAGCGCATTGTACAGGAAACGCAGATCTGGCAGGAACAGGTGATGCATCAGAGCCAGAGCAAGATCATCGATATGGTCATGTCCATCGGACGGAAGATGTTCGGCAACGGTTTTGAGCTTCCTCCGGAACAAATCGACCGGATTGTCAGCCGTGCGATCAATGAAGCCAGCCGGTTGGGAAATTTACGAATTTACCTCAACCCTGAAGATGCAAAAGCGCTGGTCAATCTATGGCAGGAATCAGAACTAACCCTGAACGGCCAGCAGATCCAGGTCGTTTCAAGCCAGAATATCTCCCGCGGTGGCTGCTTTGTTGACGGCCAATTCGGTGTTGTAGATGGCCGGGTCGAAGAACAGTTGGATCAGATTGTCGATTCCCTTCATATGACCGAAGTAAACCTTGAAAAAGAAGCCGAAAAAGAGGCCGGTCAGGAGCCAGAACAGGAAGGGGAAGAGGAATGAAACAGGCTTTCCCTGTTGATCTGTCAGCTTTTGAACGCTCACTGGAGAAATGCAATTCCATGCGGGTTTCCGGTCGAGTTGTTCAGGTTATTGGTTTGACGATCGAAGCTGTTGGTCTGGATTGCCAGATCGGTGAGGTGTGTGAGATCCGCGCGCGGTCTGGAGAAACGATTCTGGCAGAAGTTGTGGGTTTCCGTAATAGCACAACGTTGTTGATGCCACTCGGTAACATGGAAGGAATTCAACCGGACAGCTCGGTTTATCCGCAGCGTACGGTGCTTCGAGCCCCGGTTGGCGCACAACTACTGGGACGTGTATTGGATGGCCTGGGTGAACCAATTGATGGGATGGGACCACTTGGAGAATTGGAAACACGCCCCATTAATAACTCCGCTCCCCATCCCATGGAGCGTCAGATCATAACCGAACCCCTTGTGACCGGTGTGCGAGCCATTGATGGATTTTTAACATGCGGTAAAGGCCAACGTATGGGAATCTTCGCCGGTTCCGGCGTCGGTAAAAGTACGCTCATGGGTTCCATTGCCCGCAGCTCCCGGTCTGATGTTTCCGTAATCGCCCTGATTGGCGAGCGTGGTCGTGAAGTCCGTGACTTTGTGGAAGGTGACCTGGGAAAAGAAGGTCTCGAACGGTCGGTTGTGGTTGTTTCCACATCGGACAAGCCGGCACTGATGCGTCTTAAAGCGGCTTATGTTGCCATGACCATTGCAGAGAATTTCCGTGACCAGGGAATGGATGTGACTTTCCTGATGGATTCGGTCACCCGTTTTGCGATGGCACAGCGGGAAGTCGGATTGGCCATTGGCGAACCTCCGGCCAGCCGCGGATACACACCGTCGGTATTTGCCCTGTTGCCCAAATTGTTGGAGAGGGCGGGCACCGGACAACGTGGTTCCATCACCGGCTATTTCACTGTCCTTGTGGAAGGTGATGATTTCAACGAACCGATCTGTGATGCGGTCCGCTCAATTCTGGATGGACATATCATTCTCAGCCGCCAACTGGCCACGCGCAACCATTATCCCGCCATCGATGTACTCGGGAGTATTTCCAGGGTTATGCCGCATATCACATCGCGTGAGCATCGCTCATGGGCGGCAAAAGCCCGTAAATTGTTGGCTACATACGAAAAAGCCCGCGACCTTATCAATATTGGCGCTTATGTGGCGGGAAGTGACCCTGAAGTGGATGAAGCAATCAGTGCCATGCCGGTTATTGATGCATTCCTGCTTCAGGGAAAAGAGTTCTCTGATTTTTCGGAAACCATATCTCAACTGGAAGGGATCGGGGGAGAAATAGGAGTCGAACATGCCGCCTAAATTCTCTCTGCAGAATGTGCTGGACTACCGGCATAGCAAAGTCGAAAAACTGGAAGTGATTCTGGGTCGTCTGCAAAATCAACTGCATAATGCCAGGGAAAAACTTGAATCCATGGAGCAGGAAAGGCAGCACCTTATGGTTGAACTGGGTTCATACCAGAACGGCGACCTGAATTTGCAAAAGATATTGCAAGCCCGCACATTCCTCAAACGCATCCAGAAAGGGATGGACCGTCAAAAAGAGGAGATCGAGCTGCTAAAAGTGGAAGTCGAGAACGCACGGATTTCACTGGTTCAGGCCAAACAGGATGAAGCGGCGCTTGAGAAACTCAGTCAAAAAGAACTTGAAGTCTATACAGAGCGCATAAATATGCGTGAAAAGCAGCAACAGGATGATATCTACATCAGCCAGGCGCATGCGGCTAATGAAAAGAAAATGCGTGAAAGGATACCTGTAAATGTTCGGTACGTCTTCTAGCAGCAATATGGATGTTCAGATGGTGATGATCCAGGCTTTGATCAAGCTCCTGGAGAAAACCATCTCAGCCAAAGGCTTGGATAGTGACCTTTCGGAATTATACGGAGATTCTGCCTATTCAAAGAGCTCCAGCCTGTCATCCAATTCCAGCTTTGAATCGCTTATCCAACAGGCCAGCCAGAAGTATGGTGTGGATGTAGATCTGGTGAAAGCTGTCATCCAGAATGAGTCTGCGTATGATCCGACTGCCATTTCATCTGCAGGTGCGATGGGTTTGATGCAGTTAATGCCTGCAACAGCCGCAAGCCTCGGAGTGGATAATCCGTTGGACCCGGCACAGAATATTGAAGGTGGTGTGAAATTGTTACGCGAGTTATTGAACCAGTTCGGAGGAAATCTGAGTAACACGCTGGCTGCATATAATGCCGGACCAGGTGCGGTTCAACAATATGGCGGGGTTCCACCCTATCAGGAAACCCAGACATATGTAAAACGGGTTCTATCCACCTATGGCAAGGCATAGAAAGGAAGTTTAGTATGACAGATCCAGTTTTGGGCGATTCTGCCATGAACATAGCCAGCAGGGCTATGGATGGATTGTCGTACCGGCGCAATGTGATCAGCCAGAACGTGGCCAATGTGGATACGCCGGGATATAAGGCGCTTGAGCTTAATTTTGAGGGTGAATTGCTAAGATCATTGAGTTCCACACCCAGGTTGAGCATGACGCTTACTCATACCGACCATCAGCTTTCAGATGGCGATGCGTCCGCGCCTTTCACAGCCAAACTCCGCTCAGGGGGTACAGACCGGGCGGATGGAAATAATGTCGATATCGACCAGGAGTTAGTGGAAATGACCGAGACCGGCATCCGGTACAGCGCACTCTCCACGGCCGTTTCGAAAAAACTCAGTCTACTAAAGGAAATAGCGAGGTGAGCCTATGATATGTGCAGATGTGCAATCGTTGGCGCGTGCAGCGCCAGAGCCCACCGCAGCCCCCAAAATTTCAATGGGGAATGCGGATAATTCGTTTGATCAATTTCTTGAGGCGGTAAAAACATCGGACCGTCCAACGAGGTCAGACTTTTCTACCAGGTCCAAATCATCGGTGAATAAAACCGACCATGGAAGCCCGGCTGAACAGGAAAAACCGGTGGACCATAAGCCGGTTAGTGAAAAACCGACGAACGAGAAAAAGATCAACGAAAAACCAGTGGAAGCAAAGAAGACGGATCAAGCACCAACAGATCCGGAACCCCAACCCGAGGTTGTTGAAGAAAGCATACAGGAAGTCATTGCCTCAGCTGTGGCGGCTCAAATTGCCGCTGCCGCGGCTCCAATCCAGCAGGCGGAAGCCGGGAATATCAAAGACGGCACCATGGAAACATCCCTGCCGGCTGCTGCCGTTCCCGTTATGCAGGAACAACAATCTCCGGTCATTCAGCTTCCTGAAACAGAACCCCAGCCGTTGCCGGACGAGCTGAAGCAGGCCATGCAACAACCCAAAGTGGAAGCGGCAAATTTTCAAAAACTTGTTGATACAGCTTCACAAAACCTAGAAAACCAGGTTGTGAACCCTGAAGTAGAAGTCCAGAAAACTGTCAACACTAATGCACCGCAGGTTGTAGATGCGCCAGAAGTAAAAATACTGGATACGCAAGAACCGGCTGTAAAAGTTGTGGATCTCAATGTTCAACCGGAAGATATGGTTGAATTGGAGCCCGCCAATAAGGCAACCGGAATATATGCCATGACCTCCACACGGTCTGAAAACCTTGTGCAAAAAGAGGCTTTGCCCATCATCCAGAAAGTCAGTACTGAAGTTGCGCAACTGGCAAGGGAGAACGGGCAATCCATGCGGATCCAGATCCACCCTGAGAACCTTGGAAAAATCGACTTGAAATTGGTATCCAACAGCAGCGGTATGAAAGTGATCATGACTGCCGAGGTTCCGGCCACGGCAAAATTGTTGGAGACCCATCTTGATCAATTGCAGCAACAACTGGCTGATGCCGGTGTATCGATCAGTGGCATGTCGGTTAACAGCCAGGGCGCACAGGGTCAATTCGCAAACCCGTCACAGTCGCAATCTCAAAGTAACGTAATCCAGGTAACCATTCCGGAATTCAATCAGGACTCTGAAACGCCTGCCACGCAGACTTTGAAAGTTTCCTCATCGAGTCTGGATTACCGGATATAGGAGAATCGTATGATCTCAACAGAGAATTACAGGACATATGTAGATTCATCCAGCGGGACATCATCAACGACCAGCTCATCGTCTTCGTCATCATCAGCCGAAGTCAGCGAGCAGTTCATGAGCCTTCTTCTGGCCCAATTGACAAACCAGAATCCGCTGGATCCCATGGATGATACTGAGATGGTCAATCAGATGGTCCAATTGAACAGTCTGACAGAATTGCAGAAGATCAGCAAGGCGCTGACATCCATGACGCAGACCAATCAGTTCGTTTCCGCGACGTCGTTGATCGATAAACAGGTCACCTATTTGAATGATGATAGTGAAGCCATCACAGGAACAGTCAGTGGTGTTTTCATGAGCAATTCAACTGTTTACGTCACTGTCGGCGGAAATAGCGTGGCTCTCGATGACTTGATCAGCGTGGGAGTTGAGGAAGAGTAGGAGTAAAGGATGACAGATCCGATTCGGGTTAATGCAGTCCAATCACAGACGACCCAATCCGGCAGTCAGGTCACCAATCGTGCGTCGCCAGGCACCAGCTTTGCCGACACACTGGCACAGGTGGAAGGTCTCAAGTTTTCCAACCATGCCCAGAAACGACTGGATGACCGTGCGATCAGTCTTCCTGAAGACGGCATTCAACGGTTAAACGAAGCTGTGGATAAAGCCAAAGCTCGAGGCGGCAAGGAATCTCTCATTCTGATGGATGACCTGGCGTTTATCGTGAATGTCAAGGATCGGGTGGTTGTGACCACCATGGATGCGAAACAACGCGGAGAAGGAGTTTTTACCCAGATCGACAGCGTTGTAATCGCCAACAAGGCCGAAGGTTCAACAAAAACGGCCGATAATCAATAACACTGGTATTCACAGGCCGGCCCTCTTGGAGGAAGCCTGTGCAAGAAATACTCGGAGGGTAAAATGATACGTTCAATGTTCACCGCCATCAATTCCATGTACTTGAATCAACAGTACCTGGATGTTGTGGCAGATAATCTTTCAAATGTAAACACACCCGGATACAAAAGCAGCTTTGTGCGCTTTAAAGACCAGTTCGCGCAGAATGTCTCGGTCGGTAGCGCACCATCCACTGATCTGGGTGGTACCAATCCCATGCAGGTCGGTCTTGGCACCAACCTGGCTACAGTGGGCAAGAGTTTTTCACAGGGTGCCCTGACGTCCACCGGCAATGACCTGGATATGGCCATCTCGGGTGATGGTTTCTTCATCTACAACAATGGTGTGACCAACCTGTATTCCCGTGATGGATCACTGGCTATTGATGCCCAGGGATACCTGGTCCACTCGTCCTCCGGCGACCGTATCCAGGGATGGATGGCGGATGCGCTGGGAACGATTAATACCGGTTCACCACTGGATGCCATTCAACTGCCCATTGACTCAACGGTAGCCCGCTCAACCACCAGCGCCTACATTCTGGGTAACCTGAATGCTGATACCCAGATCCCGGTGACTACTTCCAACGCCATACTTTCCGGTACATTGAATGGAAGCGCCGCTGTTGGTACAACCTACTCTACCAGTTTTGTTGTTCAAGACAGCACAGGTGCCTCTCAAACAGTAACGTTACAGTACACCAAAGCTTCAGCCACAGACTGGGACTACACGGTTACGTCACCAAACGCATCCGGTTCGGGAACAGTCGTATTTGACGCTCTGGGAGATTACGTGTCCGGTAGCTCCACGATCACAGTTGGAACGACACCGGTCGTCTTGAATATGACTAATCTGACCCAGCCACTTGCTACCGCGAATGATATAGTTCTTGGTGATCAAAACGGAACAGCAGCCGGGTACTATGATGTGACCATCGGTGTGTATGACGAACTGGGTGTGCTAACCTCTGCTGCCATCCGCTACACGCGTACAACCGATCCCAATGTATGGACTTTCAATCTTTCCCCCACAGACACATCCGGCGCGACCATCGTGGACGTTGCGGGAAATCCGGTTACCAACGGTACCATCACCTTTGATACCAGCGGTCAATTCGTCAGCTCATCCGGTATGTTGAGCGTTCCCGGTTCACCCGGCGCGCTTTCACCTACCATGGTAACGCTGGACCTCTCCGGCATGACCATGCTGGCTACAGCCAGCAGCGCAGCACTGGGAAGCCAGGATGGCCTGGCAGCCGGCTCTCTGATGGGTTTCACCGTTTCAGCCAGTACGGGTGAGATTTATGGAACCTACTCGAATGGGGATCAACGTCTGATCGGGCAGCTGGCTCTGGCCATGTTTGTCAACCCGGCCGGTCTACTCCGCCAGGGTGGTAACAACTATGTTGCCAGCCTGAACTCCGGCGAACCCCGGGTTGGTGCTCCCGCCTCCGGCGGACGTGGAACCATTGCTTCAGGGTACGTGGAAGGTTCCAATGTTGATATGAGCCGTGAGTTCTCCAATATGATCCTGGCCCAGCGTGGTTTCCAGGCTTCGTCCCGCATCATCAATGCCTCTGACGAGATCCTGCAGGAACTGGTAAACCTGGGACGGTAAGGTTTCTTTGAATTTCTGGAAGGCAGGGTGACCTGAAATGGTAATCCAGGGTTTGCAGCCGGTCCAACCGGGTGCCCGTCCGATCGATCAACCGCTTCAACTGCATCTCAACCAGAAGGTGACAGCTGAGATCCTCAGTGTGAACGGTGAACAGATTGATATGGTTGTTCAGGGCGTTCGCGTTGTCGGTCGGCTGCAAACCAATGATCAATCAGCCATGCTGGAAGGACGCCGGCTGGCACAGTTCATTGTCAAAGGCTCCATCGATGGAGTCCTGCAACTGGCGATGGCGCCATCCGCTGAAACCGCCCTGGTACAACAGCCGGCATCCACGATGGCTGCCCTGGCGCAAAATCTGCTGGTTCTGAATGACATTGAAATTTCAGATCAAAATGTGATGCTCGGGAAGGCCCTGTTGACACACGGCCTTCCCGTCACACAGCAAATGGTGGATGAATTATCCCAGGCTCTAAACGGGATTGCCAACTGGGGACAAACCGAAGCAAATATGGCGGCCGCGCTGAAAGCGGGGGGGATGCCTTTAACAGAGAACTGTCTGTCATTGGCTCTGCAAACCCTGCCAACCCTGGCTGAAAGCGTGAGCCGGCTTCAAAGCCAACTTTCCGGTATGGTCGCAGGACAGGCGGGTCCCGAGATAAAACAGCTCGCTGAACAGGCAATCAAGTTATTGCAATCTGCCACCATTGATTGGTCAAAAGATCTGCCAAATTTGCTCAATGATTTGAAACAGGCAGTCTCTGTGTGGGGGAAATCACTGGAAGCGGAGCTTGTAAAGAATTTATCCGAAAATAGTGTTCAAAAGAATGAGGGGTGGATGTCGCTTGTTCAACTGCGAAAAGCCCTGGAAACTGAGGGATACCGGGGTGCAGCCCGGTCGATCGACCAGTTTATTGAGGGTGTCCGGCAGATGCAATTTCTCAATACAGCCAGGCCGGTGGAAAACGGGAATCCACCCTGGCTGCTGGTCAACCTGCCTGTTGCGGCTCACGTACAGGGGCAGCAGAATCAGGAGGTTTTCTATCCCGCCAGCCTGCGTATCGCATATAGGACAAAAGGTAAGATCAAACGGATCGATCCTGAAAATACGCGCCTTGTTTTAACCGTCGATTTACAGAATGGCGAATATGTTACAGCAGATCTTTCAGTGATCGGTAAACGAGTGGGGGCGTGGCTTTCAGTTTCATCAGAAGATTTGAAGGAACAGGCTGTAGCTAATTTACCGGATCTGGAAGAACGGCTTGAAAAGCTTGGCCTTCAGTTAAAAATGGCCCATTGTGATGTGGCTTCCATCGGTCCTGTGTTGACACAGGAAGAACCGGAAGCCTACCCGGGTTCACATGGAATAAACCTGGAGGTATAGAATGGATATGCCATCCAGACCGCCTGAGAAAAAGAATATAAAAACAGCCATCGCTCTGGAATACAATCCGGATGAAGATGATGCTCCACGTGTAATTGCGTCCGGAAGGGGTGAAATTGCTGATAAAATCTTACAGATAGCCCAGGCCAATCAGATCCCCATTAAAGAAGATCCCGTATTGGCACAGGCGCTGTCATTGGTGGATCTCGAAGAAGAAATTCCACCGGAATTGTATGCTGTGGTTGCCGAAGTACTGGGTTGGGTTTATCGGCTTCGCAAAAAAAACATAGAGGATTGATCGAAAAATGGCTTTTCCTGGAAAACCGGCTGTTGAACGACGACAATACTACCGGTTGCTTTATCCACCGGAATTGGCTCCTGAAATTGTTATTTTTGGGATCACCTTTCCGGTTATGGATATTTCTGAAAAAGGTATCCGTTTCCGCAAGGATTTCACGACCCGCCTGGATACCGGTCAGAGCGTGAGGGGAGTGGTCATTTTTCAAGACCTTTCCAAATTTGAATTTTCCGGCTATGTGTTGCGTGTAGTTAATCGGGAAGCTGTGGTTATTTTTCTCAAAAATCTTCCATATCAAAAAATCATGTCAGAACAGCGCTATATCCAGCAGAACTCGTGAATTAAACCAGATCAACTTCGGGGGACTCTAAACCATTAGGTGGGGTAGATCGTGTGACACCCGGCAGAATCTCTGATCGGGTTTTAGTCATACCGAAGTATGGTCTATCAAATACCGGGTGAATCCGTTTTATGTATGGATTAATGCCTAATTCCCTTAATTTTTATGAAGGGTTTATAGAGGTTCAGTGCGGAAATCTGTAGGATAGTATATGGATTCATTCGAGAAATTTGATATCCGGTACTACTTTTGTGGAGTTCCAGTTTGTTGTATTCTTGTAATAACAGGCGAAGGGACTTTTTTACATCTGAATTGTGGACTTTTTGTCCAATGAATTTTAATCCCGGGTGGTTTGCCGGCCACTAAACATGGAACAAGGATTTCTCTATGGAATTAAACTTTGATCTGGCTGAAGACGAGTTCCCCATTTTCATGGCTGAAACAGATGAACAATTGCAGGTTTTGGACGATGGTTTAATTCGTCTGGAGCGTGAAGGTGAGGATATGGAATTGCTGCAGGCTTTGTTCCGGGCCGCTCACACCCTCAAAGGAACTGCCGGCATGATTGGCCACAAACGAATGGTCAACCTGACACATTCCATGGAAACCGCATTGGACTGCCTTCGAAAACACACATTACAGATATCGACTGCACTGATTGATCTCTGCCTGGTGGCTACCGATGCATTAAGAACCCTCAGGGAAGAAGTGATCACACGGGCAGAATCCGATGTGGAAGTGGACACCCTGACTGACCGGTTCTCTGCATTGGTCATGGACGGCAGCAGCACTGCACCCAAAGACGCACAAACCACACCCGCACAACCATCTCCTGCCGTTATTGCTTCACCTGCCACAAAGCAAACCGCAACGGGTAAGACAAGTGGCAAAGAAGGCGGATATACGATCCGGGTGGAAATCTCTCAGAATAGTATTGCCCCGGCTGCCCGTGCGTTTCAAGTGATGATGGAATTACAGGGTCTCGGGAAGATTTTAAACATGTCACCAACCCAGGAGGAAATTGAAGCCTCAAAACCAGTGCAAATTATGGTGGCAGAGCTGGGAACGACAAAAGATGAGACTGAAATCCTGAAAGCATTTGAAACACTTTCAGAATTGGATAAAGTTGACATTTTGCCCCTGGGTAGTATTCCCGTACTAACAGTTGCAGAACCCGTAAAACCTGCACCAGAAGTTACGGCGCCCTTACCGGCAGCCAGTCCAAAGGTTGCAAGTCACCCCACAGCTGTAGTCGAGGCAACAGTAAACACTGTTTCTAAGCAAGCGGCAACACCGGTTGTGGTTGAAAAAACGGTTCGGACAAGCGTTGAGCGGCTCGATAACTTGATGAATCTTGTCGGTGAATTAATCACTGATCGAAACCGGTTGTACCAGATTCGCAGTACGCTTGAATCATCCATTCGGAATAGTAATCAACTGGATGTTTTGTCTGATACGATCACACATGTCGGTCGGATCACCGATCAATTACAGATGGAAGTTATGGGAATCCGCATGCTTCCAGTTTCGAATACATTCAATAAATTTCCCCGCATGGTTCGCGATCTATCCGCAAAATTGAACAAGAAGATTGACCTGACCATTGAAGGCGAGAATACAGAACTTGATCGATCTGTCATTGAAGAGATCAATGACCCGTTGATCCATCTTATCCGCAATTCAGTGGATCATGGGATTGAATCAGCCGAAGAACGGGTAAAAGCTGGAAAACCGGAAAGGGCACAGATCAAACTCACAGCCCGGCATGAGCAAGGTCGGATCATCCTGACGGTTGAAGATGACGGAAAAGGTATAGATCCACAAAAGATCAGAAACGTAGCCATAGGCAAGGGGGTTATTGGAGAAGCGGATGCCAACGCATTGAGTGATGATGAAGCGATAAATTTGATCTTCTCATCAGGATTTTCCACGGCAAAAGTGGTCAATGATGTGTCCGGCCGGGGTGTTGGTCTGGATATTGTCCGCAATAATATCCAACGTTTGAATGGAACAGTAATGGTTGAAACCGAAAGAGGTACGGGAACCCGTTTTACTGTGACCCTGCCTCTCACACTGGCGATTGTTCCAACCTTGTTGGTTCAGATTGGTAAAAATACCCTGGCGATACCATTGGTCACTGTTCTGGAGACCCTGCGTATTTCCACTGAAGATATTCAAACTGTGAATTCCAAACCGGTCATCAGATTGCGGGACAAAGTGCTCCAGCTCTTGGAAATGGGTGAAGCCTTTGGATTCCAATCCATGCGCAAGGAGCAGGGCTACCGTTATGTTGTGGTGGTAGGGATGGGAAAACAGCAAATGGGACTTGCCGTTGACAGGCTGCTGGGGCAGGAAGAAGTAGTCGTCAAATCATTGGGCTCCATAGTTGGTGAAGTGGTTGGAATAGCCAGCGCAGCCATTCTGGGAGATGGTTCGGTAATCTTGATCGTTGATGTCCAGGACCTATTCCAGGTATCCAGTCAAAAATCCGGCAGTAATAAGAAGGAGAACGCTGCACAATGAGCTCAGAGAATCGAAAAGTGGATGAAAAGCTCCTGGCGAAAATGCGGGTGGTAGCCGCAAAAGGTTTTTCCAACTCAGCCCAGGGACTTTCCAAAATGATCGGACAGGAATTAAGTGTGCATTCCCCTGATGTTGATCTTGTCCCATTATCTGCCATTGCTGAAATACTCGGAGGACCGGAGAATGATGCCGTAGGAGTATATCTCCGCGTTGATGGCGAATTAACAGGCCAGATCATGATGGTGATCTCGTACCAACAGGCGCTTGAATTCTGTGACATGGTGCTTGACCAGCCTTCAGGGACCACCAAAGATTTTGGTCGCATGGAACGGTCGGCGCTTTCAGAGATTGGGAATTTGACCGGTACATTCTTTTTGAATGCGATCTATGAAATAACCCGCCTGTCATCTCATCCCAGCCCGCCGGCTGTCATGGTTGATATGGTTGGGTCAATCCTGGATGTGGTTATTGCTACCATGGGCGCAATCTCGGATCAGATCATGATGTTTAAAGCCGCATTCCAGATTGGAGAAAGAAAAATACAGGCGGATTTTTGGATCATTCCTGATCCCACTACTCTTGAAAAACTCACTATCGCGGAGATGAACGAATCATGAGTGGATCAATGTCCTCTGTAGGCCTGGGGGAATACTGCGTCAGCCATGACCCGTTGGATGTACTGATCGCGTTTGGTCTGGGATCGTGCCTGGGAGTTGGGATGTATGATCCCGTTGCCCGAGTGGGAGGACTTATCCATGTTGTATTACCGGAACAGAAGGCTGGCAATGATTCGAATCCGGCTAAATTTGTTGACTCTGGCATCCCATTATTACTGAAGAAGCTGCAGGCAGAAGGAGCAGTTGAAACGCGTTTGATCATTAAAATGGCAGGCGGGGCGAATATGCTGGTTTCGCCCGGTCTTTCCGGAACTTTCGATATCGGTACAAGAAATATCTCAATGGCTCACCAGATATTAAAAAACTTAAAGTTGAAATTACACACTGAGGAAGTTGGTGGACAAGTGGGCAGAACGGTTCGTCTATACGTTGCAGACGGCCGCATGACTGTCCGAATGATGGGTTCCCAGGAACGTGACCTGGGAGCAGGATAGAAAAACAAACGGCAAAAAGGAGCTGTAGGATGACAAAAGTACTTGTAGTGGATGATGCCGAATTCCTTCGTGTTCGAATCACCAAAATGCTGGCCGGCGAAGGTTACGAAGTGGAAGAGGCGGAAAACGGTGCCAGGGCACTGGAGATATACCAGAAGAATAAACCGGATGTGGTTTTGATGGATATCACCATGCCGGAAATGGATGGTTTGACCGCTCTGAAAAGCATCCGAGGCATCGACCCGAATGCCCGGATCATCATGCTTACTGCATTGGGGCAGGAATCGGTTGTCATGGAAGCAGTAAAAGCTGGCGCCAAGGATTTTGTTGTCAAACCTTACGATAGTGATCGGGTTTTACAAGCCATAGCAAAAGCGATTAAATAGCAGTATGGAAACACCGGTCCCCGCAAATCTTCCAGTAAAGGTCCTCGTGGTGGATGATTCCGCATTTATGCGGTTCACGATCACCAAACACCTGAATGAGTTTCAAGGCATAACAGTTCTTGGAGCGGCGAAGGACGGCCTGGAAGCCCTGGAAATGATTCCCAAGCTGAAACCGGATGTTGTAACGCTGGATGTGGAAATGCCCCGCCTTGATGGATTATCCACTCTCCGGGAGATCATGTCGCGTCATCCATTGCCTGTTGTCATGCTCTCCAGTCTGACATCTGAAGGGACGCTTGAAACTGTAAGAGCCTTGACTCTGGGTGCGGTTGATTTCGTTGCCAAACCGGATAATAAAGCCAACATGGCTTCGATTCTGGAGGATGTGGGAACCAAGGTGTTGCGGGCTGCTACGGCCAAAGTCTGGCAAACGCCGATTAAACCTCAATTACTCGAGCTTTCGCAGACCGCACCAATTCCACAGAAAAAAATCCGGAACCTGCGAAGCGAAGATAAAGTAGTTGTGATTGGATCATCGACCGGTGGCCCAAGAGCTTTAAATACACTTGTTCCCATGTTGCGTGCCAGTATACCCGCCGCTTTTGTCATTATTCAACATATGCCGGCAGGATTTACCCGGTCTTTATCAGAACGTTTGAATGGCTCATGTGAATTACTGGTAAAAGAAGCCGCGCCGGATGACCGGTTGGAAGTGGGAAAAGCCCTGCTCGCACCGGGTGGATTTCATATGGTTTTCGATGAGCGAGAGAAAGTTACCCTGAACCAGAATCCAACGGTTCATGGTGTCAGGCCGGCTGTAGACGTCACCCTGCACTCGATTGCCAGGTTATATGGCCCCAGGGTGGTAACGGCAATCTTGACAGGAATGGGAAATGATGGAACCAATGCCGCACTGCTGGTTCATAATTCGGGCGGCTGGGTTATTTCTGAAGCTGAAGAGACGTGTGTGGTTTATGGTATGCCCCGCTCTGTATTCGAAGCCGGTGCTTCAAATGAGGTTGTCCCATTGGATCTAGTCGCCGATGCCATAAAAAAGGCAGTGGAAAGGTAATATGGAACTCGAAGAATACCAACGGATTAAATCGAGTGTCAAATCGATGATCGGGATTGATCTCGAGCATTACAAGGACGAGCAAATGCGCCGCAGGCTGGATTCGTGGCTGATCCGTTCCGGATTCCGGACGTGGGATGATTATTTCGCCAAGGTAAAAGTAGATAAAGACGAATTATTGAAATTCCGCAATTATTTAACCATTAATGTTACCGAATTTTACCGTGACGCTGAACGATGGAAATACCTGCAATCAACCATAATGCCCATGCTGCTTCGTGAGTCACCCCAACGCCCTGGAATGCGCATCTGGAGTGCCGGTTGTTCCATTGGAGCGGAGCCTTTTACACTGGCGATGATTCTGGAAGAGCTTACACCTACGAAGAAACACTACATTCTGGGTACGGATCTGGATAAAGGCGCGATTGCCCGCGCATCTTCCGGTGGCGCTTTCATCCAGGAAGAGATCAGAGGGTTGAGCCCAAAACAACGGGACCTGTATATCAAGCAGGGCGGGCCTCCGTTTAATGTGAACGAATCGCTTGTCAAGAAAATCACATTCCGTGAACAAAATATGATCTCAGATGTTTTTGAAAAGGATTTTGACCTGATCGTATGCCGGAATGTTGTCATTTATTTTACAAGTACCACAAAAGAACTGTTGTATAAAAAATTCGCCGACTCCCTGCGAAAGGGAGGAATCCTGTTTATTGGTGGAACTGAGATCATCCCACATCCACAGGAATTCGGTCTGAAAAGTATTGGAATTTCGTTTTACCAGAAATTATAGACACAAGTCTTATGATGGGAGATTGACCCATGGCAAATGTAAAATTTATGAACCCATTTGTAGAAGCTGCCGCTGATGTATTGAATAAAGAAGTTGAACTGAAGGTTGAAAGGGGTGACCTGAGCCTGCAGAAGTCATCCATGACATCTGATGAGATCACGGTTTTGCTCAGCCTGGTCGGTCAGGTTCAGGGAGTTGTGCTGTACGGTCTCTCACAGGCAACAGGATTGAAGCTGGTTTCAAAAATGATGGGCCAGGAATTTACTGAATTTGACAATCTGGCGCAGAGTGGTATTGCTGAATTGGGCAACGTCATTACTGGCAGCGCAACGGTGAAATTGAGTAAAGAAGGGTTTGACTCTGAAATTTCTCCACCAACCCTTATTCAGGGTCAGGGAATCCAGATCTCGACCCTGGATTTTCCCCGGGTTGTTGTGCAACTGAAGACAGAAATGGGAGACATTACTGTTCATCTGGCTCTTCGTGAAAGCCCTCCAGGAAGTGAATCCGGCAAAAATTATCTTCCCATTTCGATTCAAATGCAGTAGGAGAGGAGAAAGATATGAAAGTCCAATATCTGATTCCGTTTGTAGAAGCAGCGTATGAAGTATTAAAAGCAGAAGCCAATACACCCATGCGACGGGGTGATCTGTCTCTGGATAAAGGCGCCTATTACACAGATGACGTGACGGTGATCATCAGCCTGGTGGGTGATATTGAAGGGATCGTGTTCTACGGATTCACCACACAGGCAGCGCTCAATATTGCCTCGAATATGCTTGGTGAAAAGGTTAAAGAGATGGATAGCCTGGCCCAGAGTGGAATAGCCGAACTTGGAAATGTAATTACCGGCAGAGCCAGCGTAAAACTTTCCAGGAATGGCTTCCAATCAACCATATCGCCTCCAACATTATTGTTGGGAAAAGGCGCGACGATCTCTACTCTGGATTTTCCACGCGTGGTTGTTCCCCTGACCAGCGAGATTGGAGTTGTCACAATCCATCTTGCATTGCGTGAAGCATCACGCCAGGGGGCTAATGCTGCCCTGTTGAAAGTTCCTGTAGCACCAGGGATAAAGATATCGAAAACAGATTCATAGGAGTTTTATCGCATATTTACTTCTCTTTAATTCTTGTCACAGGCTAATCCATTTAAAATTGCGTAAGGCAAGATATTTGCCACCTTTGGAGAATTGCCTGATTGAACCAGTAATGGAGACTTGAGATGCCAGAACCATATGAACAACCCAATGAAGAAAACAACAGGATTCAACTTGACCGTGATGTTTTGTCCGCCATGTTGAAAGCCTGGATGATTCCACGCTCAACAGGGAATCTGGCGATTTCACATGATGAAAATTATGGGAAGGACGATCAGCCTGCTAACGATCAGACAAAGCGTTTTGAGGACACAAATGGCACATGTCGTTGCAATAAGTAACCAAAAAGGCGGTGTAGCAAAAACAACAACATGCATTTCACTTGGAGCCAGCCTTACAGAAGCTGGCCATAAAACCTTATTAATTGACCTTGATCCTCAGGCAAACCTGTCATTATCTCTCGGAATTCATGATGATGATGCCGGGGAAACCATCAGTGATGTACTTGAAACAGCCATCAATCCACGCAAAATCCACTGGGATGAATTGATTAAGTCAACTTCTTTGGATGGGTTGGATGTTGTTCCCTCAGACTCCCGCCTATGGACTGTGGAACGACTGATCTCGGAAATGAAAGGGTACGAGAACGAACTAAAGAAGATCGTTGCCCGCTGGCATGAAACGTACGAGTATATTCTTGTGGATTGCTCCCCCTCGCTGGGTCCGTTGACCATTATGGCATTGACAGCCGCCAACAGGGTGATCATTCCCATCCAGACTGAATTCCTGGCAGCAGTCGGACTTGTCCGTCTTATCGAGACTGTTGACGCAGTTAAAGAACATACAAATCCGCTGCTAGATTTTAACCTTCTGGCTGTGATGTACGATCAAAGGAATGGGATATGCCGCGAAGTGTTGGAGAAATTGCAGGAGAATTTTTCTGCCAAATTATTTAATACAGTAATTGGAGTAGATACCCGATTAAAGGAATGTGTCGCAACCGGTCAACCCATTACGCAGTATGATCCCAAAACCCGTGCCACGCAGCAGTATTCCCTGCTTGCTGGTGAGTTGGAAGCAATATCAGGCGGGACAATGGAGGTAGTATGAATAAAAAATCACGAATAAAATCCACTCTCGATAGTCTCTTTACCGGAGGAAAAATATCTCCGGATGAGGAAAAAGATTCTCGGCAATCAACACCAAAAGAAACAGAACCTGCCTCGGAAATCCCTGGTCAAAACATCCCGGCTAAAAAAAGCCTTGAACCAACGTCACCACCTTCAGGTCCGGTAAAGGTTGAACCGGATATAAAAGTTACCCCACCGGCGGGGAATGGCGAACCACCAAAAGAGGAACTCCGGAAGGAAGTAAAAACAGAAACTGGCGCAGGAGCCCAAGAGAAATCTGAAGCAAAACCGATAGAAACGAAGCCCACCCGGTCTGTTACGGAAAATAAGAAAACAGACGCCGATCGTGTTCAACAATTGGCTGATGCGATTGACCAGGCTCAAATATCTTTGGATGATGACGACGAGCATCTTGTAATCTTTACCCTGGGCAAGGAATTGTATGGCGTAACCATCCATGACGTTGAAAGTATTATCAAGCTTCAAGCCATCACACAGGTTCCCCGTACGGCTGGTTTCATTCTTGGCGTGACCAATCTGCGTGGAACGGTAGTTCCGGTTCTGGATTTACGCAGACGATTCAATTTGGAATCATGCGAAGATACTTCAAGCACCCGGATCGTTATTATCAATACCGAGGGCGCGAAAGTTGGTATTGTTGTCGATGAAGTGACCGAAGTATTAAAGGTATCCCGGAAATCCATCCAACCACCACCACCGATGTCTACCACAATCGAGTCTGCATTTATTAATGGGATCGCCCGAATTAATGAACGCCTGGTAATCTTGTTGGATTTGGAGAAAGTACTGGCATCATCAAGCCATCACCATAACCGCTAGGAAAATGCAAATATTAAAATTACAAAACCAGTGTATTTGTAGGATGGAGGAAAAATGCGGCTGATAAATGACCTTCGGATGCGAGTCAAATTAATCGGAAGTTATTTATTGTTGATCCTTGGAATGGTGGCGATTACTCTGATCGGCATGACCGGATTTTCCACCGTTGCTCGACTAAGCGACTCTATGTACACAGAAAGATTGCTTCCTATTGAACAGCTGGGTAGTGTTCAGTCGCTAATGTTCACAATCCGGGGGGATTACTACAAAATCATGGCTGTTCCATCCGAGAAGGACAAATACTTCGCTGAAATGTGGGACAATTTTAGCTCTATCGATGCTTTAATGACCTCGTATAAAGCCGGTAATCATAATGAAAAAGAACTGGCTGCGATTGATTCATATGACAAAGCCATAGCCGAGTTTCGGGCTTCGCTTGAAGAATATAAAGAAAAAATGGATGCTGGTGATCTAGAAGCCGGAATGGCCTTGATAAGCGGAGAGGGGAGGGCAGTTGCGGCTCGTGAAAATCTTGGAGACGCATTGGATTACCTGGTTTCCATTAATGACGCGGAAGCATCCGCTCTAAAGAATGAGATCAAAAATTTAGAGAAAAGCCGTTCCCTGTTTATGATTATTTTCGGTGTGGTTGCGTCGATTTTTGGGCTGGTGATTGCTTTCCTTATCAGCAGTTCCATATCTACGGTTTCCAGATCCATTGCCGGTTTAACCAAGGCCATGGCTGAAGGGAATCTTTTACGGAATGTGGATGAGAAGACAGCCAGTAGAAATCTGAACCGGAAGGATGAAATGGGGGATATCGCAAATTCAATGAGGGATCTAACCACCTACTTGCAGAATATGGGTGATGTGGCGGATCGAATCGCTCAGAATGACCTCACAATGATCATTAATCCAAAATCAGATAGCGATGAACTTGGGAACGCATTTAAAAAGATGATCGAAGGTTTACGGGAGACCGTGGATCAGGTAGCACAAAATGCCATATTGGTTGGAGGCGCGTCCAAACAACTGGCAGAAGCAGCCAACCAGGCCGGTCAGGTAACCGGTCAGATCGCGGCGACCATTCAGGAAGTAGCCAAGGGAACTACCATTCAATCAGAGAGCATTTCAAAGACAGCCTCATCTGTTGAGCAAATGACCCGGGCCATTGATGGTGTTGCCCGCGGCGCACAGGAACAGGCCAGTGCGGTAAACCGAGCAGGTGAGATCACCAATTTGATAAACAATTCGATCCAACAGGTGGCTGAGAATGCCCAATCGGTAACCGATGGTTCCACCACGGCAGCCCAGGCATCACGCGATGGTAGCAGGGTCGTGGATGAAACTATCGATGGCATGGCAATCATTCGTGAAAAGGTCGGGCTGTCTGCTCAAAAAGTACAGGAAATGGGATCACGTAGTGAGCAGATTGGTGTGATCATTGAAACGATTGATGATATTGCGTCACAAACTAACCTTCTGGCCTTAAATGCCGCGATAGAAGCTGCCCGTGCAGGTGAACATGGTAAAGGTTTTGCGGTAGTGGCTGATGAAGTCCGGAAACTGGCTGAACGGTCGAGCAATGCGACGAAAGAGATCGGTGAACTAATCCTGGGTATTCAACAGACTGTAAGCGACGCTGTGGCTGCCATGGATGAAGGGGCCATAGAAGTTGAAAAAGGGTCTGCCAAAGCCAATGATGCAGGTGTTGCACTAGAGGCAATTTTGAAGGCAGTTGAAGAGGTCAACCGGGAAGCTTTGGAAGCAGCACATGCGACGAAGGAGATGAGCAAAAATGCCGATGAACTTGTCGCGTCCATGGATACGGTATCCGCTGTTGTAGAAGAAAACACAGCTAGCACGGAAGAAATGGCAGCCGGATCATCAGAAGTGACCCAGGCAATCGAAAGTATAGCCAGTATCAGTGAAGAGAATAGTGCCGCCGTTGAAGAAGTCAGCGCTTCGGCTGAAGAAATGACTGCGCAGGTTCAGGAAGTTGGTGTTTCAGCACAATCACTTGCCAATATGGCTGATGCGCTGCAGAATGTAGTGAACAGATTCCGGTTGAAGAACGAAACCGATGAAATCGAAGATTTGAGCGAACCAGCTGTTGAAGAAATTTGACAATTGCCGAGATACCTGATGAAAAGAGGATAATTCTATGGAACAACAACTTGTGGTTTTTGAACTGGCCAATGAACATTATGGAGTGGAGATATCTTCTGTAGAAAGCATCATAAAAATGCAGGAGATTACCCGCATACCCCATTCACCGTCTTTTGTTGAAGGTATCACCAATCTGCGCGGACTGGTATTACCGGTTATAGACCTTCGGAAGCGTTTCGGGTTGGAGACTCAGGAGACATCCAGGGATTCCCGGATCATGGTTGTGGCACTCGGAGCCGTAAAAGTTGGTATGATCGTGGATGCTGTTTCAGAGGTGCTTCGTGTACAGTCGGAATCCATTGAGCCGCCACCATCAATGACAACTTCCTCTCGGGTAAATTTCATTACCGGCATAGCAAAACTGAACGATATACTGGTCATCCTTCTGGATATGAGCAAAATTTTGACAACAGACGAACAGGTTGAGTTATCAAATGTCGCATAAGTGGTAGATATGCAATATATGTTTATGTCCAATCTCCGGGCCGGGTTCGACCCGGAGATTTGTTACAATTGCATCCAAAACATCGGCTGGTTGGAGGTGGTTATCCTTCAACTCGGATTTGGCTGAAGATCAGGAACCGTTAATGAAGAAATACCCGTTTATCCTTTTGATGACATTTTTGCTTACCGCTGGTTGCGCGAATGGGAAGCCGCCCCAACCGGATCATACGGCTATTCCGGTTTCAACCGAAGTCCCATGTCCGGGAATTACTCCAAGGGGATTGGCTACGGGAATCCAGGCTTACGTTACGTTGAATGGCCCGGCGGTTTCAACGACTCTCTATTCTTTACCGGAAAAAAAAGAGAAAATTGGAATGGTTTTGCATCACATTCGGGTCAATCTGATTGAAGGACCGGTTTGCGCGGAATCCTCTGCCTGGTGGAAAGTTGCCGTTCCGGCTGGAAAAACCGGTTGGATGCAAATTGGATCATCTTTGGAAGAGAATGGCACGAAATATGAAGCCATTTTGGAACCATTTTATAATGATGCTGTTCAACGGGATGTGCCTGAGGACAAGATGAAAGAGGCGCAGATCCGTTATATTGTGGCAGACATCGAGCTGGGTGGTATTGACGTCCTTCAGTATTATAAAGATCAGGTCGCTGCCAAACCGGACGATCCGGAGACACAAAAAATCCAAGCGGCTTTGGAAATCATAGCCGCCGGGAATGGAAAGCCGGTATTGTCCAATGCGGTTGCCTTTGAACGTAAACCCTTACGTGGTGGTACGTCTGTTGTGGATGCTGGAACAGAATTTGTTCAACCCGGTCTGGATATTCTTCTCGAACCCTGCGATGCAACAGATTCGCCCGCGCCAGCCTGCGGGGTACTTTCTCAATAAACAGATTTGTTTAAAATTTGTTACAAGTGAATGAAAAGTGTTGAGTTTGTGTTCCCAATATGTTTAACATCATAATGGGTGTAAATGATATGATATTGGTTATATAAACTTGTAGATGATCCGTTATGTCAGAAGAATCACTTCTTTCCGGGCTTAGTCCCCACTTTAAAGAATTACGCTCCAGGCTTTTAAAAGCGTTAATTGCGCTGGTTGTCTGTGTGATGATCAGTTTTATTTTCACAGGAAGTTTTATAGATATTCTTGTTCAACCCATCGGCGGCCTGGAAAATCTCCAGTCCATTGAAGTGACGGAGAATATATCCGTTTTCATGAAAGTCGCGCTACTTTCCGGCTTTATTCTGGCTTTGCCTGTTGTAACATACCAGGTCGTCGCATTTATAGTCCCCGGGCTGGAACCGCATGAAAAGCGCTGGTTATTTGGCAGCATACCATTTGTAATCATTCTTTTTATAAGTGGTGTGGCTTTCACCTACTTTGTGATGTTGAAGGCTGCCATTCCATTCCTTATTGGATTTTTGGGAGTACAGACCATACCCCGTCTTTCCAATTACATTGGATTTGTCACAAACCTGATGTTTTGGGTTGGTGTAAGTTTTGAATCGCCGTTGGTAATTTTAATCCTGGCAAAACTGGGTCTGGTCAATGCGCGCATGCTTATTAAGGGATGGCGAGTGGCAATCGTCGCTTCTGCTGGCCTGGCTGCAGTTATCACTCCAACAACCGACCCGGCTAATATGGGCTTGTTGATGGCGCCCCTGATGGGGTTATACTTATTAAGTATTGTTCTGGCATTTTTCGTTCGACGGTAGATTCACAAATTATTGGAGGTTTTATGAATCTAGGTACTCCTGAATTACTTATTCTGCTGGTGATTGTGATTCTTTTATTTGGCGTCGGCCGTATCTCAAAGATTTCGGGTGAACTGGGTAAAAGTATCCGGACCTTCCGAGATAATCTGGGTGGGAAGTCTGATTCTTCCACTAACGCCAAAACGGAAAATGAAGATACGGACAAGAAATCCTGACTCTGAGATTTCCACACACAGACATAACTAATTTTCTTCGAGCAATAGATGGAACTGTTTAATATTGGCCCCTGGGAGCTGGTTATCATCCTTGTCCTGGCTCTGGTCGTTTTTGGACCGGAAGGGATGGTCAAGTTTGCCAGGGACTCGGCTTTATTCATACGCAAAGTGGTGCATTCTTCTTTCTGGCGGGAGCTTGTTTCCACTACCGAAGAAATAAAAGATATTCCACGCCAATTGGTCAAGGAGGCGGATCTCGAGGAAAGCATGCGGGAGATCAAGCAGTTAAAGAATACGATCAATAATCCGCTTGAACCAAAAAGGGATTTGCAAGAACCCGCCGAAGATCCTGATCCGACCAAGGAAGACAGTGATTTAAAATAGAAAATGCCGGTCGATTGACCGGCACATATCAGGTGATCCACCAGGGACTTGAACCCTGAACCCACTGATTAAGAGTCAGTTGCTCTGCCAATTGAGCTAGTGGACCGCGAAAAAATATTATACCCGAAAGCCGGTCGGTGTCAAATATGCGGGTTCCACCAGGCTACTCGTTGCGGAGCTGTTCGAGAACTTTGCGGTATTCCATTGTGTTCGGCGGGCCAAGCGCGATGATCGTTTCAAGGTGGACGATGGCAGCCGCTTTATTCTTGTTTTCCAACAACTCATCAGCATAGGAATCAAGCAGCGAGATCGCGTCGGTCATATTCTTCACCCTGTGACTGACCGCAAAGAGCCGGTCTTGCAGGTCTTTGTTTTCCGGCCGGATGCTGATCAGGCTGCTCACCATTCGCATGGCTGTGGGGATATTATTGTTCTGGTCGTAGTACGTAACCGCGCTATCCAGCTCACTGATGGCAGCCGCATCCTGTGCGAGGCGATAATTCAATTCAACCAGGCTGGCGCGGGTTTCCATATCTTCCGGGTCGAGGCTGCGGATCTGGTCAAAAATTCTGAGGGCCTGGCGCCAGTCAAGGCGTTGAAGGTCAATATCGGCCACGCGTTTCAGCACCTCAATATTCCATGTCTTGTTCGTTTCGTTCTTCTGTGACAGGCGCAGAACATTCAAATATGTGGCTCGCGCTTTTTCCAGGTCGGCCATGCGGTAGTATGTCTCCGCCAGGTCGAGGTACTGTTTGATGGCATCATCCCGCCGGTCGAGGGCGAACAGCAGCTCGATCAGACGGTTCCGCAGCCCAAGGTTGGTTGGAGAAAGTTGCTGTGCCTGGGTGAGAACACGTACCGCCTGGTTGCGGTCGCCCATTGCTTCATATTTTTTGGAGATCAGCAGGTACTTGTCAATGGCCGCGTCAATATGTTCGCGTTTGACCATCATGGTCGCGATCAACTCATGCAGCAATGGTTCTGTGGGAGCCAGCTGAAGGTCGAAATATAACTCCTCGAGTGCCGGAAGCAGTGCGTTGGTGTTAACAAGGCGTTGAGCCCGCGACAGGCCCGTAATGATCTGGTCGCTGTTTGGCAGCAGCATCAGCATTACCAGCGCGTTGGGTGGAGCTTCGGGGCTGGCGGTGGGTAATAACTGCCTGATGCTGGATACCTGTTGCCGCCAACCACGGCGCATCAACTGGCTGTTGATACTGCGGCAGACAAAACGCATTTGCTCTTCATCCTGCGATTTAATGATCTGCTCGCTAATCTGGCGATATTGCAGACGCAGTGTCGAAGACATCTCAGGTGGCAACGTGGTTGTATCTGCTTCATACATGGCTTTGAGGTAGGCATCCACAGCTTCTTCGTAGCTTTGTTGTTCTTCCAGGATCGTTCCGATCAATAATTCCGATGCCATGGCGAGGCGGTCATCACTGGATGAGCGGGAAAGAGCCTGAATGGCGCGTGCCAGGTCGTTCTTATATAAAAGGAAGCCAAGCAGGTAATACACAGCCGGATGGGTTACTCCGGCTTTGATGGCTTTCTCAGCCTCACCTGCAGCCTGCACGGATCGTCCACGGCTGTGGGCTTCGACAGCCGCCAGCAGGTGATTCAACGCGGTCACACGATCAGCCTCAGTGATCTGGGCAGTCGGGTTTTCTGTTATATGGATGGATTGGAATAGTGGATTGGTTTCCGATGGATCAAGTACGAGGTCAGCGATGATTCCGAGCGCGTAATGGGTGGCATCTTCAATAGGATCGCGCAGTGGTTCACGTTGCTTGTTCTTGTCGCGCCGGCCGCCGCGACCGAACGGGCCGGTTTTTGACGGTTCATAAACCGGTAATAATTTACCGGAACGGATGCGTTCAAAAGATGTAATGGCTTCCTGGTTGCTGGGTTGGATGCGCAGCGCGTATTCCACCATCTGACGGGCAGTTTGCGCGTCGCCCTGGTGCTGGGTAATGCTGGCCGCAGCCAGATATTCCTTAACGGCTGATGGAAGGCGTCCAATGCGTTCATATATAACCGCCAGTTGGGTATGGGCCCGCATATTCTGCGGGCGGTACACACTGACCCGCTGAAGATTCTGTACGGCGCGGTCCGCATTACGGGCTTTCAAGTAGAGGTCGGCAGCCTGAAATGAAAGCAGAACCGCTTCTTCAATCCGATTCTGGGCTTCATAGATCTTGGCCATATTTTCCTGCGGAGCCGGGTCTTCAGGGGATCGCTTGGCTGCCTTGCGGTAAACCTGAAGGGCTTCGTCATACTGTCCCTGCTCCATCAACGCCAGTCCAAGACTGTTCAGAGCGAGATAATCCTCGGGAATTTCTGCCAGAGCTTCCCGGTAGTAGCGTGCAGCCTGATCCCACCGCTGGTCCCAGGCGGCAGAGTGTCCCTGTCTCATTGCTTGAAGGTAGTTTTCTTGATTCACGGATAACCTGTTATCAACTAATTGTATTATTTATACCCGGATAATGGTAACATCTCTTCCCAGTTCCGCCCCCATTTTGCTTCTGTCAGCAGCGGAATTGACAAAGGATATGCTACTTCCATTGTCTGCATTACGACTTTACCGGTACTTAACAATTGCTCCTCGGGGCATTCCAAAACCAGTTCGTCATGAACCTGAAGAAGCAGGCGGGCCTGCAAACCGGCACCCTGTAGGGCAGGCGGGACCTTGATCATGGCAAGCTTCATAATATCCGCGGCGGTACCCTGGATGGGTGCATTAATGGCTTCCCGCTCTTCACGGTTGCGGAGGTTCGGGTTCATCTGGTTGCGCAAATTGGGGAAGTAACGGCGTCGCCCCAGCATGGTTTCCACATATCCCTGGCGGGCTGCCTGTTTGCGCAATCCATCCAGATAGGTTTTTACACCGGGGAACTGAAGGAAATATGCAGAAACAAAGTTCTCTGCTTCGGCGAGTGTGAGGTCGGTGGATCGGCTTAGGCCGAAAGGACTCATCCCGTAGATCAACCCGAAGTTGATCGCCTTGGCATGGCGGCGCTGGTCTTTGGTTACATTTTCCAGGGGAATATTGTAAATAGCAGCGGCTGTAGCGGCGTGGATATCCTGACCGGCTTTAAATGCAGCCAGCATGGCTGAATCATCCGCCATGTGGGCAACGATCCGCAATTCGATCTGGGAGTAATCCACTGATAACAGGCACCAGCCGGGATCTGCCACAAACGCATGGCGGATCTTTCGTCCCAGTTCTGTACGGGTCGGAATGTTTTGTAGATTGGGGTCAGATGATGCGAGCCGGCCGGTTACAGATCCGGTCTGGTTGTAACTTGTGTGGACTCTGCGGGTTTGGGGATTAACCTGGTGAGGTAATGCTTCAATATAGGTGGAGACCAGCTTAGAGAGCTCCCGGTGTTCGAGAATTAAATCTACAACGGGATGTTTGCCTTTCAACATTTCCAACACATCGGCAGAAGTGGAGAAATGACCACTGGCTGTGGTTTTCCTTCGATCAGGGGGTTCCAGTTTCAAGGTTGTGAAGAGCGCGGTGGAAAGCTGTTGCGTTGAATTCAGGTTAAATGGATATCCGACTCCTCCATGAACTTGAATTTCCAGTTCAGCCAACCGGCGGGTCAATTCAATTGACATGTTTTTGAGAAAATCGACATCCAATCCGATGCCGGTTTGTTCCATATCAGCCAGAATCGGAAGGAGGGGCATTTCGATCTCTTCCATAATTCGGGTTGATTGGTGGTCATCCAGTAATGGGTCAAGTGCTTCACGCAGTTGATAGGTCACCTCGGCATCGGCAGCCGCGTAATCGGCAGCCTGTTCACTGGGCACCTCTGCCATGCTCTTCTGGTTCTTGCCCGTGCCGATCAATTCCTGGATATGGGTCATCTGAACATTCAAAAGATCATCGGCCATATCTTTCAAACCGAGCTTATGCGAAGCGGGATCGATAAGCCAGGCTGCAACCATCGTATCGTACGAAGCCGGGGAGAGAGGCAAACCATGCCTACGGAGGACCAGCATATCGTATTTGAGATTGTGGCCGATCTTCCTGATAGATGGATTGATTAGTAGAGGCCCCAGTATTTTTTGAATATCTGAAAGATAAAGCTGCGGGGTGTTATCACGATGCCCCACAGGTATGTAATATCCTGTGCCTTTCCGGTCTGAGATGGAGATTCCCACCAGGTCTGCGCGCATCGGATCGGTGGATGTGGTCTCAGTATCAATAGCCAGCCATTCCGATCCGGACAGGTTATTTACCAGATTAGTCAGCGCATCAATATCCCGGACAATTACGGTATTGATTTCATGTCTGGGGTTTTGTCCGAGCGATTGCGGTGTATCGTCAAAAAAGGTCAACTGGGCCTGCCGGGTTGGCTGAATGGATGCAACCGCACCGGATATGGCTCGCAACCGGTTTTGGAGCGATTTGAATTCCATTTCGATAAAAAAGGCTTCCACTTTATCAAAAGGAATATGATCAGTTTTAGCCTGAGCCAGATCCAGTTGAATATCAAGGTCTGTTTTGATTAAGGCCAGTTTCCGGCTCATTTCAGCATTTGAGCGGTCAGATTCAAGCCTGGTCTTTACCCGCGCGGGTAGATCTTCCAGATGCTCATAAACTGCCTCAAATGTCGGGTAGGTCTCAAACAGATTTACGGCAGTCTTTTCACCGATACCTTGTACACCGGGGATATTATCGGATTTATCTCCGACCAGAGCTTTATAATCCACTACCTGGTTGGGCCAGACACCCAGGTATTCTTTGACATCACGGGTGAAGTAATCTTTGGCTTCAGAAAGACTCTTGCCGGCAAGGTTGACTATGATCTGGTCGTTCACCAGTTGGAGAAGATCACGATCGCCGGTGACGATCTTTACTGAAAGTCCTTTTTCCACTGCCGCATGGGCAACACTCCCCAGTACATCATCAGCCTCATATCCTTCCATTTCCAATCGCGGAAAACCAAAGGCGTCAACCAATTTACGGATCCGCTCGATCTGTGGACGCAAATCATCGGGCATTTTTGCCCGCGTGGCTTTATATGCCGGGTATATCTCATCCCGAAATGTCTTACCTGTGTCAAATGCCACGGCCAGATAATCGGGTTTATTCTGTTCGAGCAGTCTGATCAATACCGAAGCAAACCCGTAAATACCGGCGGTCGGTTCCCCGGAACGGGTGGTGAAATGGATGCTGGGCGATGAACTTAATGCAAAATAGGTGCGATATGCCAGTGCATGTCCATCGATCAGATACAAAGTTGGCGGCACAACGGTCTCCTGATAAACCGGAAATCTGGCACTGATCGAATCCCGTCAGGCAATTTCGCGTGGATTGCGCCGCAGGATGAAATTTTGCCAGTGAATGGAGGGAACAAAATCCTTTCCGGCCGCGCTCATATTCTGGGGCGCCCAGAAATCTTCCCCTTGAAGTGATGATATCCTATCCGGATCGATTTTACCAATTTCCTGTGTTGTCTCTTTCCGTACAATATTGATCATATCTTCCAGCGATAATGCCAGCGGGACGGAGACAGTCCATTGCATAAATGTAGGCCGGATCGTCAGGTTGACCAATTCCCAATTTAAAGCCAGACACAATCTTGTAATTGCCTGGTTCAGTGACCCGGCCAGTTGACGAACAAGGATGTCTGCTTCAGATCGGGGTATCAGGGCGACCGTGTAGGTTTCCCGGTTTTCTTCTGTCTCGGCAGACTCTAATTGGTTCATCCGTGAAAAAAGGTCGCCTTCAGCCGGGGAGGCTGCAAGCTGATGATCTTCGATTTCAACGGAGAATTGTTCCTGGGGGTGTTCCTCTTTTTGTTCTGCCCGTTCTGCAGATGCTACCGTGTCTTCAACTTCAGGGAATAACACTTCCGGGGTGTGATCTTCTCCGGAGATGTCTGGTTCCTGAATTAAGTGACCGGTTTCCACATCTGCCTGATCAAGCCCTTGATCGGCTTCAGGGAGCTGTCCGTCTGTAACTCCGCTGCTTTCAATTCCAGTTTCAAGAGGTTGTTGATCTTCCGGTTGGACGCTGGACAGATTAAATAAGGGTTCACGATGAGATTCCGCAGATCCCTCCATTTCGGTTTTCAGAGGAGATTCGCCGGGTAGTTCATACGTAGAGGCCTGTACCTCTTCTACATCGGATTCAACCTTTTTTTCGGTTGGAAACTCTGGTGTATCAACTCCGGATGTTGTGACAGACGACTCCAAATGATCCGTTTCAAGAGAGATCGGTTGCATGGAATCCAGACCGGATTCGCTATCCGGTTTGGAGTGCAAATAGAACTCTTCAAATATACCAAGATCAAGTTCATTTCCATCCAAATTACTTCCCAATTGATCAATGGAATTCTTCTCATCCTGCGGCAAAGCAGTTTCAGGTTGCCGGTTTTCAGGTATTGCCTCCAGATTACTGACAGATTGGGCTGACCTGATTTCCGGTCTGGTATCAGAGGGGGTGATATGGGCGGACAATTCTCCAGAGGGGATTGCATCAGATGCCAATCCGGTTCCGGTCTGATCCTGAATAGTATTGAATGGAACATCGTCCAATGGGGATAAATCAGTTGACGGTTCAACTTCAAGGGGTGTTGAAAAAAAGTCCAACCCGTCAAGAGAAAGATCGCTGGTTGGTTCCATTTCAGTTTCTGTGCTCTTATTAATTTCGGCTTCAAAGGCCTTCAGCTCATCTTCCTGGTCTATGCTTAGGTTTTCCTGCGAATGCTCCCCCGTACCGGGCGTTTTAACCTCAAAATAACCAGAACCGGATGTTATTGAGGAATCGGTAGAATCTGAAGGAGAAATGGGATACGATGCATCTGCTCCAAAGGATGACAGATCCGCTTCTTTGAACCATTCAACCGGAAATCCCTTTTTGTTTTCGCCCGGAACGGACGAAGATGGAGCTCCGCCAAGGATCTCTTCGAGACGGGGTGGTTCGGTTGTTTCAAGGTATCCGGATTCTGTATTCCTTTCCGGCATTCTGGTCATATGAGTTGAAACATCATGTGCCAGTTTTATTGTTTGACTGCGCACTTTTGTTATGGGGGTTTGTGGCAGGAAAAGCAATACCAGCACAGCGTTATCTGCTGCGTGGGTAGCGTACATCATCCATTCCTGGCCGGTAACCAGGTCTTTCACATAGCGCATCAGGTCGGCAGAATCTTTTGGATTCCAGAATCGCAAAACTGAGGCATTCACCTGTTGCTGAAGCGCCGGGCTGGTACCGGGTGTACTCGCGATAACCATGCCGTTTTGCACGATCATCCCATTTGATGCGGCAGTTTCTTTGATTCCAGCCTGAAAGATGTTCCACCAGGTTTCTTTGGTGGCTGGTTTTTCAGATGGGACTGGTTTTAACGGGCGGGTATTCTTTTTATTTATAGCTGCTTGAATCTGTTCGGAGAGGACTGAAGCGTCAAAAGGACGGGTAATCAAGCCATCCGGCCGGGCAGCTTGAAGCGTGTTGATTTCCGACTGGTTTTCCGGCGGGACAAGTAAAACCGCCGGTGTGGGAACATGTCCCCTGATCATTTTGACGACATCGCCGGGTTCGGATGCAGAAAATGAGCAATCAAATATCACCGCTTCGACAGGATTTTCTTGTAGAAAGGCATCAATCTCAGCGATCTCATTTAAAATGGCGCATTTGAATTGCGGGTCAGCTTCCAGCGAAAGCCGGATCAATTCCCCAAAGGGTCCGGAAGGTGTCGCAATCAATACTTCCAACGGCATATTATGAGTTTATCATGAAATGAACGGGTCAATTTCTGTGATGATCGGACTTATTGCAAAGCTTTTTCCAGCCATAAGACAAGAATTGCGATACAGAGTGAACCGAAACTAAGTGCCAGAGATATCAATCCACTTAATCGCAGCGAACTGTAATTACTTATGTCTTTTTCAAGAACGGATTCTTCCGAATGAAGGGGGTCATAATAAACGGTGACGGTATCGCCAGTAGAGTACTGGCTGGCAACTTGCTCTGCTTTCACCTTTGAGTATCTGATATTGTTGAAGGTGACCCGGATACCCAGATAGGTGTGTCCATTGCATATATATTGATATCGTACCAATGGTGCGAACGTGGTTTGATCTTCATTAGTTGTTGCCACAGGTCTGTATTCTTTAACTTCACTGCTCAAAACAACGCCCTGAACCGGAAGCCAGTGGCTGGTAATGGAATCCTTGCGCTTTAGCTGCCATGAGAGGATCAAGAGTACACACCCCAATCCTCCCGCAATTATTGCAACAACCAAAGGGACCAATGTGCCAAAATTGATATGGGTCAAGTCTTCACCGCCTCGTTAGATATCTTTTATATTATAGATAGTTTTTACAACGATGGCGGGTCTTTGCATGCTCTGGGAATTATGGGATAATTCTTCGGCAGTAAATCCACTCCAAAGGTGTCCATGTGAACTTTGAAAAAATCTGCATCTTAGGCATGGGATATATTGGTCTTCCGACCGCCAGTACGTTTGCCACAAATGGAATAACAGTCGTGGGCGTGGATGTAAATCCACAGATCATTAAAATTCTTCAATCCGGCGAATTGCATATCTACGAACCGGGATTGCCCGATCTTGTAAAGACAGCCATTAAGAATGAAAAACTCCGGGTTCAATCTGAACCGGAAGAAGCTGATGCCTTCATTATTGCCGTTCCCACACCTTTCTATGGTGACAAGCAAGCGGATCTTTCATTCGTTTCATCGGCTGCCAAAGCCATTGTTCCCCACTTGCGTGAAGGGAATCTGGTCATACTCGAGTCAACGTCTCCCCCCTTGACCACGACAGGGCTTGTCGCGCCAATTCTGGAAAAGAGCGGTTTGAAGGCCGGAAAAGATTTTAAGCTTTGTTATTCTCCCGAACGGGTTTTGCCCGGACAGATTCTAAAAGAGTTGATAGAAAACGCGCGGATCATCGGCGGCATTGATGCAGACTCTGCGGAAGCCGGACGAGATCTTTACAAGCATTTTGTTAAAGGCGAGATTATCCTGACAGACGCCACAACGGCGGAAATGGTCAAATTGATGGAAAACACCTATCGCGATGTAAATATCGCGATTGCGAATGAATTCTCACGCCTGGCAGATCGTTTCGGGATCGATATCTGGGAAGCGGTCGAACTGGCGAACAAACATCCACGGGTCAGGATATTGAATCCGGGACCGGGTGTCGGCGGGCATTGTATCAGCGTGGATCCCTGGTTCCTGGTGGAAGCCGCACCGGATATAACTCCATTAATTCACACAGCCCGCAAGGTTAATGACGGCCAGCCGGAATTTGTCGTCCGCCTGGTAAAACGGGCACTGGGATCGCTTCGAAATAAAAAGATTGCCGTGCTGGGATTATCATACAAGGCGGATGTTGATGATATCCGTGAGAGTCCGGCCGTTGAAGCTGCGCACCTTCTGGTACAGGAAGGCGCAAGGGTGAAAGCGTTTGAACCGTACAAGACTACAGCTGAAATTCCCGGATTGGACCTGGTTCCATCTCTGGCAGAAGTATTCAGTGATGTGGAAGCTATTCTTCTACTGGTTCCACATACCCCCATTCGTATACTTGAACCTGAAGTCGTTTCAAAATTGACTCCCGCCCGTATTGTTGTGGATGCTGTAAATACCTGGCCGGTTGAGAAATGGACCGCCGGCGGATTCAAGGTTTTCAGGTTGGGTGTTGGACGGTCCTGAAAACCCGGGAAGCGATAAAACGAATTGAAAAGAACAAAAGTATTGACGGTGTTCGGCACAAGGCCCGAAGCTATTAAAATGGCTCCAGTCGTTCAACGTCTTTCAGAACGGGATGAATTCGATCTACGAGTTTGCGTTACCGGTCAGCATAGAGAAATGCTGGACCAGGTCCTGTCCCTTTTTGATATCCATCCGGATGTCGACCTGAATCTCATGCAACCCAATCAGAAGCTGGCTCATTTAACATCGGAAATCCTTACGAATATGGATCCGGTATTCAACGAATTTGAACCGGATTGGGTTCTGGTACAGGGTGATACCACTACTGCCATGACGGCTGCATTAGGCGCATTCTACCGGCAATACCGGGTAGGCCATGTGGAAGCCGGATTACGGACATTTGATAAATGGCAGCCTTTTCCGGAAGAGATCAACCGTCGCATCATCAGTGCGATTGCTGACTTGAACTTCGCGCCGACAGAATGGAGCCGCAGTAATTTACTGCATGAAGGTATCCCTGAAGAGCACATACGCGTGACCGGAAACACGGTTGTGGATGCCCTTCAAACCATAATTAACCGGCCGGCGCCTGAAGAGTTTGACCGGTTGATGAGTGAAATTGGCATTACCCCCGGGTGTGATCTGGTTTTGGTGACAGCCCATCGCCGTGAAAATCTTGGTGAACCTTTGGTCCAGATTTGTGAATCAATCCTGGAACTGGCAAAACGGTTCGGTGATAGGGTCAAATTTGTTTATCCTGTGCACCGGAACCCCAATGTGAGCGAACCGGTTCACAGGTTGCTGGGGAATACTCCATCAATCTACCTGATTGATCCTCTGGAGTATCTGCCGCTTGTCCATCTGTTAAAACAGGCAAAACTTGTGCTTACCGATTCCGGTGGGATACAGGAGGAAGCGGTCAGCCTGAGGAAACCAACCCTGGTTTTACGGGAAAAAACTGAAAGGCCGGAAGGATTGGAAAGTGGTATTCTGCAACTTGTCGGCACGAATCGTGCTTCCATAATAGAAGAAGCGACAAAAGTCCTGGATGCCTCATCTGAACTTCCAGAACAACCGTATCGCAATCCATTTGGTGATGGACAGGCTGCCCGCAGGATCATTGAATCCATTCTGGCGTATCAGGAGAATATCACTAAATGGTTGTCAATGAAGAAAAGCTGAATAACAGGGGCGTTTATATACTTCCCAAACTGGATGGACTAGGCGGACCGGCTTCATTTCGCGGCCGCCTTGTGGCAGGTTTGGAGGCCAGGGGTATTTCCATTACCGGGTCCATTGATGACCCCGGCTGTTCAGCGGTGTTGGTGATTGGAGGAACCCGTGACATCCCCACACTGCTCAAGGCACGGCAGAAAGGCCTTCGGATTGTCCAACGCCTAAATGGAATGAATTGGATCCACCGAAAGCAACGGGTACAACCAGGGTATTTTATCCGGTGTGAAGTAAACAATTTTATTCTGCGTTCTATTCGGAAGAATCTGGCTGACCATATCATCTACCAGAGCCAATTCGCCAGCAAATGGTGGCAGACAGTGTATGGTTCCCTGCGGACGTCTTCAACAGTTGTTTACAACGGGGTTGATTTGCAGGAATTCTCGCCGGTGGGTGACGGAAAGCCCCCCGAAGATTGCTACCGGCTTTTAATGGTGGAAGCCCACATTGGCGGCGGATATGAGAGAGGTTTGGATACAGCGGTAAAACTTACCCAATTATTAAACCGGCAGATGGATAAACCGGTCCGCCTGACAGTTGCCGGCAGCGCGCCGGATTATTTGAAAACATACTGGTCGCGTCAATCCGCGAATATGGTGGATTGGGCGGGGATTGTCCCCGGGAATCAGATCGCGGCGCTGGACAGGTCTGCCCATCTCCTATTCTCTGCTGACCTGAACGCAGCCTGTCCCAATTCTGTGATCGAAGCCCTGGCATGCGGTTTGCCTGTTCTGGCATATTCAACTGGTTCTCTTCCTGAGATCATCACCGGAGATGCCGGACTTGTTGTTCCGTATGGTTCCAATTACTGGAATCTGGAAAACCCGGATATTGAAGGATTGGCCGGTGCTGCCCGCCAGATATTGACCAATCAGGATCGGTTCAAGGAACCAGCCCGCAGACGGGCTGAGGAAGCCTTTAGCCTGTCTGCCATGGTGGATCAATACTGCAACGCGTTATTTAATTGAATAGCTATTGTGAAGAGGGGTCCAATCCTGGAAGCAGAACGCCGTCCTGTCCATGGCTGATTTCCCACGGATACACAATATAGGCGTCTGTAATCGCGGCGAAGAAATCCGGCCTGACATTGCCGAATAAATTCCTGTATGGATTGAAGTGAAGCACACACGTTGAAGGAACCCCGCCCGCGCCTGAAATCCGGTTCTTCACAGCTGTAATTGTCCGGCCGGATCCCCAGACGTCATCCACGATCAATACGCGTTTATCGCGCAATAGCGTGTCATCCGGGAATTGAAGAAACTTGGGCCATACCCGCAAACGGGCGTGTTCTTTCTCACCTTCAATTTCAGCCGGAAAGTCAACCGCCGCAGTGAGAATCGAAATCATGTTCAGGGCTTCGGCCAACAGGCCGCCGGGAACTATACCTCCGCGGGTGATCAGTAACATGGAATCATATTCGGATTCAAATTGCGGGATCAAATGATCGACTAACTGATCGATATCCTGCCAGGTGAGGATTTCACGTCTCATGCCGGTTTCCTTAATAAGTGTTTATTATGAAAATTATAGCAGTTTACCCTTCAAAAATAATAAATATTACGATATTGCATTTTAGATAAAATAGGATCATGGTTACCCTGGACGGTTTGCTTTCAAGACAATCTGCGTTGCTGGGAATTCACAGGGATGGGATCGTGTTCCCCGATTATGCTGGATACAGCCTCGCCAACCTGCCTGATTCCATCTGCGGGTGGTTGGGGATTGAGCCCATCGAAGGACAGGGTTTGGATGATAGCTATCCATTCTGTGATGAGGTATTTGAGAAAGTAATAGTGATCCTGATGGATGGACTTGGCTGGTTCCGGCTTAAAAATTGGATGAAGCAAGATCCATATGCAGATTTTTCTTTCTGGAATGACCTGTCGGATCAAAAGAACCTGCTTCCCATAACCAGTATCGCTCCCAGTACGACATGCGCGGCTCTGACCACCCTGAATACCGGTAAGTCACCGGCGTCACATGGGAACATTGCCTATGAGTTATGGTTAAAAGAATTTGGTGCAGTTTACAATATGATCCTGCAATCCCCCATGCCTTACAGGGTAGATAACGACGATCCAATAAACAACTGTTTCAAGCAACACAATTTTTTGCCCGGAAAAACCATTGATGTTCACATAAACCGGCAGGGTGGATCGGTCATTGCCCTGCATCCTGCCGGTATCGCACATTCCAGCCTGACTGGCATGTTGTTCCCACTGGCAAGACGGGAAGGATATCACTCAATGGGTGACCTGTTTTACCGTATACGGCAATTTGTCCAAACTGAAACGTCATGTCCGCTTTACCTTTACGCATATTGGAGTGAGATTGACGAACTTTCCCATGTCTACGGTCCGGATGATCCGAGGGTCTGGTTGGCATTGCGCGATTTTTCCCGATATCTGCGTGATCTGCAAGATGAGCTTTTAAAATTTTCATCGGGAAGAACTTTATTACTTGTTACCGCCGACCACGGTTTTCAATTCACTCCGGTTCATGATGAATACGATCTTCTACGTCATCCGGAATTTCTTGAACAATTGGTTATACGACCGACAGGTGAAAACCGTCTTCCCTTTTTGCATATTAAAGAAGGGTGCAAGGATACAGCGCTTGATTACATCAACAGGACCTGGCCGGGAAAATTCCAGGTATTCGAGGGCAAAGAGGCGCTTGCCAGTGGCCTTATGGGGCATACAGATATCTACTCAATGACTCCAAACCGGATCGGAGATATGGTGGTAGTCCCTTTCGATGATGCATACTGGTGGTGGTCAAACAGGGAGAACCGGCTTATCGGGAGGCATGGCGGCTTGAGTTCGCATGAGATGCTGGTCCCATTGGCGTTCATTTCCTTCTAAGTAAAAAGAAGAGGACGACTCAAAACTAACCTAGAATCGTTCCCTAAAAAATAGACAAAAAAAGT
>CAYRHB010000011.1:31907-46254 GCA_964424035.1 uncultured Leptolinea sp. | reverse complement strand
TTGTTTTCACTATAGGAGAAGATGTGATGCAGAAACTACCTAAGACATTGATTTTTGCCGTTGTCGTTCTTGCTATGGTTTTAACAGCTTTCCTTCCAGCCAGCGCTGCGGCATCACCTGCTGCCGTTGAATATCCTCGTGCTGAAACCCTGTTTAACAGTGGTACGCAGTGGGGCGCTCCCTCCAGCTGGAACCCCCTGAACGGCGGCGGATACGCTACCGGTACCCTGGGTCTGTGCTACGAAACCCTGTTCATCTATGATCCTCTGGCTGACAAATTCACCCCGTACCTGGCTGAATCTGACAGCTGGACCGATGCCACCACCTACGTAGTCAAACTGCGCAAGGGCATCAAATGGACTAATGGCCAGGCTCTGACCGTTGATGATGTCAAATTCACCTTTGATATCGCTGATCCCAATGGCGAAACCAAAGCCGGCCTGGCTTACACCGGCCTCTGGAGCTTCCTGGACAAAGTTGAAGTCAACAAAGACACCAATGAGATCACCTTCAAATTCAAAGCCGACCCGGCTTACCAGGAAGTTGGTTTCTACATGTGGCAGACCCCCATCCTGTCCAAAGCCTTATGGTCAACCAAAAAGGTGGAAGACCTGGTTGGTTCTGACAACTTGAAACCCGTTGGCACCGGCCCCTACAAATATCAGGCGCATGATCAGGACCGCATGGTCTGGGTTCGCAATGATGCCTGGTGGGGCAAAGACGTCTTCGGCAAACTGCCCGCCCCGAAATACATTGTTGACATCGTCAACGGCAGCAACAACGTTGCCCTCGGTAAAATGCTCCAGGGTGGTCTGGACCTCAGCAACAACTTCCTGCCCGGTGTCGCTACACTGGTCAATGGTGGCTATGCTGTAAAGACCTACTACAAAGAAGCTCCTTACATGCTCTCTGCCAACGTTGCCGCCCTGATCATCAACGAGCAGGTCAAACCCCTTGATGATGTTAAATTCCGCCAGGCCCTCGCCTGGATGATCAATATCACCGATATCGTCGAAAAAGACTACACCGGAATCGTCAAAGCTGCCGATCCCACCGGTTTGCTCCCCATCTGGGACAAATACGTGGACCAGGCTCAGGTGAAGGAACTTGGTTGGACCTACGATCCTGAAAAAGCCAAAGCCATTCTCGACGAAGCTGGATACAAAGATGTTGATGGCGACAAATTCCGCGAAGCCCCCGATGGCTCCAAGATTGCCCTCAAAGTCACCTGCCCCTCCGGCTGGACCGACTGGATGGCCGCCATTCAGATCATCTCCCGCGATGCCAAAGCTGTTGGCCTGAACATCGAACCCGATTACCCGGATTACGGCCCCTGGCGCGATGCCCAGTTGAAAGGCACCTTCGAACTCTCACTGCAGAACGAAGCCCAGATGTCCTCCACTCCGTGGTCATACTACAAGTGGGTCTTCCAGAACCCGATCGCAAACATCGCCACCGCTCAGTACGGTAACTACGGCCGCTATGACAATGCCGAAGCGTTTGCTCTGGTGAACGACCTGGATAAAGTCAAAGTCGGCGACGATGCCGCAATCAAAGCAATCGCCTCCAAGCTGCAGAAGATCACCATGACCGAAATGCCCACGATTCCTCTGTGGTACAACGGTCTGTGGGCCCAGTACAACGACTCGGTCTGGACCAATTGGCCGAGCGCTGACACTGACAACCACACCCTGCCCGCCACCTGGCGCGGTTACTGGAACATGTCTGGTATTCAGATGCTCCTCGCTCTGGAACCCGTTGCGACCAAGTAACAGCTAGCTTTTTCACCCCTCCTTCCCCGGTTTTCCGGGTGAGGGAGGGGTGGTTTTTTGTGAGGTTTCAGAACTAGAGAGGAGGCACCGTGAAGCGCTATTTTGGCCGCAAATTAATGATTTATGCGCTCACATTTTTCATCGCCGTGACGATTAACTGGATGATCCCGCGCTTTATGCCCGGTAATCCGGTGGACATTATGATCTCCCGGGCGGGTTTGCGGGGGAGCGGCGTTGAACTGATGTACACATATTACATGGATGCGTTTGGTCTTGATCTCCCCATTTGGAAACAATACCTTAATTTCTGGGTTGCCATTTTCCATGGAGACCTCGGCACAAGTATTTTTATGTTCCCGACACCTGTTATGAAGGTGATCAAAGATGCCATTCCATATGACATCGCTTTGTTGATCCCGTCAATTGCCCTGAGTTGGATTGCCGGGAATCGTTTCGGGTCAATTGCTGCCCGAAATAAACATCTGGATAACACACTGTTACCCATCGGTTACATCCTTACTGCAGTACCCTATATGTGGCTGGGTATCTTACTGGCCTGGCTCTTCTGCATTGTCATTCGCATATTCCCGCTGGGCGGCGGTTACAGTTTTACCATGCAACCCAGCCATTCCATTGAGTTTTACTGGAGCCTGGTTCAACACTGGTTCCTGCCATTTATTTCGTTGTTCATTGTCCAATTTGGCGGCTGGGCTATTGGTATGCGCAATCTGATCATTTATGAATTGGAAGCGGATTATTCCCATTATCTTGAAGCTCTGGGTGCCCCGAGAAAATTGATCCGAAATTATGCGTTCAACAATGCCATTCTTCCACAGATCACCGGTGTGGCACTGCAAATTGGTGTGATTGTCACCGGCGCCCTCGCAACAGAAGTTGTGTTTTCCTACCCCGGTATTGGGTACCTGCTTCTGCAGGGCATTCATACCCAGGACTATTTCCTCATTCAGGGTTGTTTCCTCTTCGTTGTCATCGGTGTGCTGTTGGCGAATTTCATTGTTGATATCCTCTATGTGATCGTTGATCCCCGCACGCGGGCTGGTATGCAGGGAGGTGCGGAATGAGAAAGAAAAACGAATTGCTTTACTTTGCCTTCCGCAATACCAAGCTGCGTATCGGGCTTTCAGTACTCCTTCTATTCCTTCTGCTCATGATCATTGGTCCGCATCTGACGCCATACAAACCGGCAGATTTCGTCGGCCCGTCATCCGCCCCGCCTTCAAACGAATTCTGGTTTGGCACAACTACGTTTGGTGAAGATGTGTTCACCCAGTTTGTGTACGGCCTTGCTCCAACCTTCCTGGTGGGAATTGTTGGTGGTACCATCGGCACCCTGTTGGGAATGTTGATCGGTTTTGTTGCCGGTTATCGTGGCGGGGTTTTGGACGAGGTTCTGAACGTGTTGACCAATGTGGTTCTTACCATACCGGTACTGGCACTGCTTCTGGTTCTTGTCGCCTATATCCCGGTACGTGGTGTTTTGATCGAAGCTGTTTTTATCGGGTTGACATCATGGCCCTGGGCGGCACGTGCCATCCGCGCCCAGACATTCAGCCTGAGGACGCGTGAATTTGTCGGACTGGCAAGGTTGAGCGGAATGAGTTCCACAAAGGTCATCTTCACAGAGATTGCCCCCAATATGGCTTCGTATCTTTTCATGACCTTCATCCTGATGTTCGGTAATTCCATCCTTAACGCGGCCACACTTGACTTCCTCGGACTGGGACCCACAGAAGGTGTTTCGATGGGCACCATGATGAACCTGGCAGTCCAATGGAGCGCGTTGATGCTTGGTACATGGTGGTGGTTCATTCCACCCGGTATTGCCATCACGGCCATTGTCGGTAGCATGTACGTGATGAACGTCGGGCTCGATGAAGTCTTCAACCCCAAATTACGGGAGATGTAACCATGAGCCTGAGAACAGAAAACTTAACCATTTATTATCAAACCCTGGCAGGTAATGTGCGTGCCCTGGAAGATGCCAGCTTTACATTGGACGATGGTGAGATCATGGGTGTAGCCGGGGAATCCGGCTGCGGCAAATCAACCCTTAGCAACAGCCTGATCTATCTTCAGCCGCCGATGAAATACATCCGGGGCCGGGTATTTCTGGATGGGGAAGAATTGCCCATCCAAAATTCACAGAAGATGAACAGCTTCCGGTACAAGAAGATTTCGGTAATTCCGCAATATGCCATGAATGCCATGAATCCCACCCGCAAGATCGGCGTCATGATCAAAGACCTGGTTAAAGCCAGGAACGAAGATTATGAAGAGATCCTGCCCGAACTTTATAAGCGGCTTGAATTGGTCAAACTGGCTCCGGAAGTATTGGGGATGTATCCGTTTGAACTTTCCGGTGGAATGAAACAGCGCATGGTTATGGTCATTTCAACCCTGCTGGATCCATCACTCCTGCTGGCGGATGAAGTAACGTCTGCGCTTGATGTTTCAAGCCAGAAGGCTGTGGCAGAAATGTTGGTGGGTTTCCGCGACAATAAGATCGTTAAAAGCATCATGATGATTACCCACGATATCTCCATTCTGTACCAGACGGCCAATTCCATCATGGTCATGTATGCCGGTCAACTGGCGGAAAAAGCATCCACCGATATCATCATCAACTCCCCGCGCCACCCGTATACAAAACTGTTGATCTCATCACTGCCAAGCGTGGGTGTCCGGATTGACGAGCACCGACTGGCGGGAATTCCGGGGAATCCTCCTTTGCTATTGAACCCCCCCACCGGATGCCGGTTCCGCGACCGGTGTCCGGTGGCATTTGCGAAGTGCGCTGAAGTCCCTCCGTTTGTCGAAATTGAGAAAGGTCACTTCCTCGCCTGTTGGAAGGAGGGTATGAGCCATGCTTAAACTGGAAAATATCACCAAAATTTATCGCACAGGTACCTTCGGCGGAAAAGAATTTAAAGCGGTAAAAAACGTCAATTTTGACATCCATGATGGCGAGATCGTTTCACTGATCGGAGAGAGCGGCAGTGGCAAGAGCACGATCGGAAAGATGATCCTGCGCCTGATCCCCACCAACCAGGGTCGGATCCTCTTCAATGGCCAGGATGTTTCAAGGATCAAAGAAGAACATATCAAGGACTATTACCGGCAGGTACAGGGCGTTTTTCAAGATCCTTTCAGCACCTACAACCCGATTTTCAAAGCGGACCGTATCTTTTCCATTCTGCATGAAGAGTTCTATCCGGCCATGCCCAATTCTGAGTGGAAGGATAGGGTGGATACGTCCCTGAAATCTGTGGGTTTGAACCCCGCGCATGTGTTGAATAAATTTCCACACCAGCTCAGTGGAGGCCAACTCCAACGGTTCCTTATCGCAAGGACCCTGTTGCTGGATACAAAATTCCTGGTGGCTGATGAGATCATCAGTATGCTGGATGCCTCGACCCGCATTGATGTGTTGAACCTGCTGTCGGACCTTCGAGCAAAAGGACTCTCGGTGCTGTTCATCACGCATGACCTGTCTCTCGGGTATTACATCAGTGAACGGGCTGTCATCCTGTACAAAGGGTGCGTTGTCGAGATCGGTGAAACCAAGAAGATCTTTGATAATCCGGTCCATCCATATACCAAAATGTTAATGTCCAGTGTTCCACGCCTGGATAAAAAATGGGAGGATATTGAAGTCGAATTAACGGAAAAGAAACCCATGCTTCCGGATGGCTGTGTGTTCTATGAACGCTGCCATTCTGAATACAAAACAGACGAATGCGCCAACTCATCGCCTGAACTGGTCAATATTGGAGAAAACCACGCTGTGGCGTGTGTTTGCTGCAAGCGGTAATGCTGTGCAGGCAGCTCCGGGGTTTGAATGCTTTTCAAGCCCCGGAGCCATCCCAATGGTCTCCCATACCGGCAGCTCTGGTCTTGCTGCAAGGTGTACCATATATCTGATGAAGAATGTTTTATCTGATGTTTGAAATAGCAGTCCGAGGAGGACTTCATGCGTTACGGATATTTTGATGACAGCACCCGTGAATATGTCATCACCCGGCCGGATACACCGCTGCCCTGGTTTAATTACCTGGGATGTGAGGAGTATTTTGGATTGATCTCACATACAGGCGGTGGTTACTCATTCTACAAAGATGCCCGGCTGCGCCGTTTGTCACGGTATCGTTATAACAATGCTCCCATGGATATTGGCGGGCGGTACATATACTTGCGGGATATGGAAAACGGCGATTACTGGTCGCCCACCTGGATGCCGGTCCGGAAAAAACTGGATGAGTATACCTGCCGGCATGGAATCGGCACTACCCGGATCGCTTCGAAGTATGCCGGAATATCAGCCGAAGTGCTCTACTTTGTGCCCATGGGACAAAACCTGGAGATCTGGCGGTTAAGGGTTAAGAACCTTCGCAGCACTCCTGCCCGGTTAAATACCTTCGGATCCATTGAATTCTGTCTCTGGGATGCCAACGATGATGCCACCAACTTCCAGCGCAACTACAACGTGGGTGAGGTGGAAATTGTCGACAACGTGATTTATCACAAGACCGAATACCGGGAACGGCGCGATCATTTTGCCTACTTCACCTCCTCAGCCCCGATGAAAGCGTATGACACCCAACGCGAGAATTTTCTGGGAGTGTTCAACGGCTATGATGCCCCGCAGGCTGTGGTCGGGGGCGCCTGTTACAACAGTCATGCCCACGGCTGGGCGCCGGTAGGTGTAATCCAGAGCGAAATGACTCTGGCACCGGGAGAAGAGCGTGAGGTCATTTTCCTGCTGGGTTATACAGAGAATCCACAGGATGAAAAATTCGAGGTTCCCGGGAAACAGGTCATTAACAAAACCCGGGCATTGCCGGTGATCAGGCGTTTTACGCAATCGTATGAGGTCCAATCCGCACTGGATGAGCTGCGCAAATACTGGGATTCCCTGTTCTTGCGGTTGCAGGTCACCACTCCGGATGAAAACGCCAACCGGATGATCAATATTTGGAACGCGTATCAATGCATGGTCACATTCAATATGTCGCGTTCGGCCAGTGGTTTCGAGACCGGTATCGGGCGGGGCATGGGATTTCGGGATTCAACCCAGGACCTGTTCGGCTTCGTCCACATGGTTCCGGAACGGGCGCGTGAGCGTTTGCTGGATATTGCTGCCACTCAGCTTGATACCGGTGGAGCGTATCACCAGTACCAGCCATTGACCAAACGAGGTAATGACGCGGTTGGTGGTAATTTCAATGATGACCCGCTGTGGCTTGTCCTGGCGGTATGTGCATACATCAAAGAGACAGGTGACACGGCGATTCTCGGCGAAATGGTCTCATACGATAGCAAACCCGGCAGTGAAAAACCATTGTACGAACACCTCCAGCGTGCCATCCAATATATACTGGACAGGTTGGGACCGCACGGGCTTCCATTGATCGGCCGTGCTGACTGGAATGACTGCCTGAACTTGAATTGTTTTTCCTCTGAACCGGGTGAATCATTCCAGACGACCACCGGTAAAGATGGCAAGGTGGCTGAATCCGTGTTCATTGGCGGAATGCTGGTCCTGGCAGCCAACGAAATGGCTGCTTTATCAGGCCATTTAAACATCAAGAAGGATGTTGATTTCTACAACATGGTAGCCCGCAATATGGAGCCGGTTGTCATCAGCCATGGTTGGGATGGTGAATGGTTCCGTCGTGCGTATGACGATTATGGCAACCCGGTTGGATCTGCCACCTGTGAAGAAGGACAGATCTTCATTGAACCACAGGGCATGTGCGTGATGGCCGGGATCGGGCTGAAAGACGGTAAAGCCGAGAAGGCGCTGCGGTCTGTTGAAAAACGACTGGCGACGGAACATGGGATTGTGGTTAACAACCCCGGTTACTCGCAATATTACCTGCATCTGGGTGAGATATCATCCTACCCCCCCGGGTATAAGGAAAATGGGAGTGTCTTTTGCCACACCAACCCGTGGATCATGGTAGCAGAGACCATGCTTGGAAATGGAGATAAGGCGTTCGATTACTATAGACGCATCTGCCCTTCGGTACGGGAAGCGATCAGTGAGATCCATCGGGCTGAACCCTATGTATATGCCCAGACGATCGCCGGCAAGGAAGCCCCGACTGCCGGCGAGGCAAAAAATTCGTGGTTGACCGGAACAGCCGCCTGGAATTTCCTTGCCATAACCCAGTATATTCTGGGGATAAAACCGGACTATAAGGGACTTTCCATACAACCGGTGTTTCCGGAAGCCTGGAAGGATGTAAAAGCAAACCGCATTTTCCGTGGTGTGATGTATGAGATCCATATGGTTCGTGTAGGCGCAGGACACGATGTTGAGGTCAGTGTAAATGGAAAGAAACTGGAGACGAATATCATTCCCCTGCCGCCCGCCGGGACATCCAGCCTGAAGGTGGAAGTCAAGGTTGGAAAGAAGTAGCCAGTCCAATACCTGATCCAGATAACCGGGGATGCTACTCAAAAGAAACCACCCGGTAATGAAAGATCACAACAAAAAGAAGGGTCATCCGGTATGCAAGGTGACCCTTTTTGTTTTTCGTCACTTTCTCTTGTCCCGAAAAACAGTAGAATTAGATAGATGTGATTCTTCCTTTTGAGGAGACCTATGACAGAAGAAGATCCACGTGTGTTGCATCTTCGGGAAATACGTACCAAAGCGCGCAAAGCGGGTGGCGCGGATCGCATCAAGCGGCAACATGACCGGGGGAAAAACACAGCCCGTGAACGGTTGGAGATCTTGCTGGATGCCGGAAGCTTTTCGGAACTTGAACCTTTTGTAACAGCCCGTCCTGAACCCGGCTTCGATGCGAATGAGGCCTATCTTGGTGATGGTGTAATCACCGGATACGGACGGATCGACGGCCGGCCGGTGTATGTTTATGCCCAGGACTTTACCGTTCAGGGAGGGGCGCTGGGAGAAATGCAAAGCCACAAGATCTGCCGTACGATGGATCTGGCCGCGCAATGCGGGTCTCCGGTCATTGGTCTGATCGATTCCGGCGGCGCGCGCATTCAGGAAGGCGTGAAAAGTCTGGCCGGTTATGCCGAAATATTCCGCCGGAACTCACTGTATTCGGGTATTATTCCCCAGATCAGCCTGATCATGGGTCCCTGCGCGGGTGGTGCGGCTTATTCGCCGGCACTGACCGATCTGATCATAATGGTGGAAAAACAATCGTATATGTTCCTTACAGGCCCGGATGTGATCAAATCGGTTACCGGTGAGGTTGTGGATTCGGAAGTCCTGGGCGGTGCCGATACCCACCTCGGTATCAGCGGCCTGGCTCATTTGACCGCCCCGGATGAACGGACAGCATTGGATTTATGCCGCCGGGTGCTGGGTTATCTGCCATCGAATCATCTGGAAGATCCTCCATCCGGAAAGCCCGAAGACGCGGGGCGCTTATGTCCGGATTTGAACTCCCATGTTCCTATGGACGCGACTATGCCTTATTCCATGAGCGCGGTCATAGAGCAGATCGTGGATGATTGTTCCTTTCTTGAATTGCAGGCAGGGTTTGCCCGTAATGTGATCGTGGGTCCAGCCCGCATGGGCGGTCAGGTCGTGGGGATCATCGCCCAGGAACCATCGGTGATGGCCGGGGTGGTGGATATTGATGCAGCAGATAAGATGTGCCGGTTTGTGCGTTGGTGTGATTGCTTCAATATCCCCCTGGTAACGCTGGTGGATTCACCGGGTTTCCTGCCGGGGGTTGACCAGGAACACCGTGGCATTATCCGGCACGGGGCAAAAGTCCTGTATGCTTATTCTGAGGCGACCGTCCCCAAGGTGAGCGTCATCACCCGCAAGGCATATGGCGGCGCATATGTCGTCATGTCCAGCAAATACCTGGGTACTGATATCACCTTTGCCTGGCCGAGTGCAGAGATCGCCGTGATGGGACCGGAAGGCGCGGTAAATATCCTGTATCGCAAACAGGTGGAATCTGCTGCCGATCCGGCGGTCGAACGGAACCGACTGGTTCAGGAATACCGTGAGACGTACTTAAATCCGTACGCGGCAGCATCGCTGGGTGTGGTTGACGAGGTTATCGAACCGCAGGAAACCCGCCAAAAAGTGATTGCCGCCCTTCAGGCTTTGCGGACGAAAGCTGTCAATCCGCCGGTAAGGCGGCATGGAAATATTCCGGTGTAGGCAAGGCAAACCATGACCTCACTGATTACACAGGGATTGATTATCACCGGCATAGGTATGGGGCTGGTATTTGCAGCCATCGTCTTCCTGTGGGGGTTGATGGCCTTGATGGTCCGTATGGATGGGACCAATAATGGCAAACATGAATCACCGGGAAGTGGAATGATCGGGGAAGCCCTCGGTCCATCCAATCTGGATAATAAAAAACGGGCTGCCGCGGCGGCAGTGGCGCTTGCCCTGGCGGGCAGGGAAACCACGGATCCATCAGCTGCTGATATGGCAGGACAAGAATCGGCAAACAGTTGGAAACATGCGCAACGGGCACAGGTATTGCAAGAGAAATCTAGGATATTCTCTCATCGTCAGGACCGGAGGTCGTAGTTCATGCGATATTCCATTAAGATCGACGAACAAACCTATGCAGTAGAAATTGAAGATCTGAATGCCCGCCCTGTACTGGTGAATGTGGACGGTGAACAGCTTGAGGTTTGGCCTGAGGATGTTAGTCCACCAGTCCGGCAGACCGGGGAATCTCAACCGCGGATTTCGGAGAATTCCGCTTCCCCGTGTCCACCCTCAACCCTTTCGCGGGGTGATGCTTCTCCCAAAGCCATCGCGGCTCCTATACCCGGTGTGATCGTAGAGATTAAAACCGTTGCGGGGCAGACAGTGAACCGGGGTGATGAGCTGTGTGTACTCGAAGCCATGAAAATGAAAAACTCCATCAAAGCCGGTCGTGGTGGTGTGATCGCCCGGGTGAATGTGAATGTGGGTGATCAGGTGCGTCATGGGCAGGTTCTTATGGAATTCACGGAATAAGCCGAGGCTGAATGGACCTGAGCGGACTGACTGCCGAGATATCGAAAGGATTTTTATCGTTTACTCCCGGAAATGCGTTCATGATCGCTGCCGGGCTGGTTCTTATCTACCTGGCTGTCAAAAAGGAATATGAGCCGGTATTGCTATTACCGATCGGTTTTGGCTGTATCCTAGCCAACCTGGGTATGTCAAATCAAAACGGGTTGTTCAAAATCCTGTATGACGCCGGGATCAGTACCGAATTGTTCCCGCTGTTGATTTTCATTGGTGTCGGCGCCATGATCGATTTCAGCCCGCTGCTTTCACAGCCCAAAATGGTATTGCTTGGAGCGGCCGGGCAGTTTGGAATCTATGCCACACTTCTGCTGGCTATTTTACTGGGATTTCCCCTCAATCAGGCTGCATCGATTGGGGTGATCGGTGCGATTGACGGTCCGACCGCCATATTTGTGGCCACCAAGCTGGCGCCGGAATTGCTTGCGCCAATTGCCGTCGCGGCTTATTCCTATATGAGCCTTATACCCATCATCCAGCCGCCCATTATGCGGTTGATGACCACCCGGCGGGAACGGTTAGTACGCATGGAGTATGCTCCCAGGCCGGTTTCACAACGTATCCGTGTGATCTTTCCTGTTGCCGTAACCGTCATCATCAGCCTGCTGGCGCCGGATGCGGCTCCCCTGATCGCCACATTAATGCTGGGGAACCTGCTGCGCGAGAGCGGTGTGGTTGACCGGCTGAACAAGGCTGCCCAGAATGAGATCATCAACATTGCCACTTTGTTTCTCGGCCTCGCCATCGGCTCAACCATGACCGCGTCTAGCTTCCTGAATATCCAGACCGGTTTTGTGCTGCTTTTGGGTTTGCTGGCATTCGTGATCGACACGGTTGCAGGGCTGCTATTTGGTAAGTTAATGTGCTGGTTTAGCGGTTACACCATCAATCCGTTGATCGGGGCTTGCGGAATCAGCGCGTTTCCCATGGCAGCCCGCCTCTCGGCGAAAATGGCCCAGGATGAAGATTTTGAAAACTTTATTTTGATGCATGCCATGGGATCAAATACCGCAGGCCAGTTGGGCAGTGTGATCGCCGGAGGGTTGCTGCTCGCCCTGGTTAATGCTTTCCATTAGAACGGAAGTGTAAGATGCCTGTCCTGCCATCCGGAAAAAGTATTGAGCTTGTCCCGAAGATCAGGGAGATCAATTACATTGATACGCCACCCGCTGCCGGGTATTTCTGGATCGATTCATCGCAGGACCTCGAAGATTTTTCGCGCCTGCCCGGTGAGACGGAAAACAGCCGGCCGTTGGAACAGGTTCGCCTGCCATCTTCAGTGGAGGACTTTAAAAAATACGTATCCATCGAAGTGGTCGACGAGTCCGGATTCCATAAAAAAACCGAATACACACTGGATATGTTCCCACCTGAGGGGTTCCTTTCCCCCGGTGACCGAAAGGAATGGGATGGATGGATCCACAGTGATCCGGTAGGTCTCTATCTCGAGATCAAGATGGAAGAGTGCTTTGATCAGGTGGAATACTTGAACCATCTTGAGGTCTGGGAATCGGGTAGATCAGCCCATGAAAAGGACGCATCAGGTCTTGTCAAGCGGTTTGACCTCTTCCTGGAAAATGAACCACCGGATGAAAAGCGAAAACGACATGAGCGCCAAAACAGGCGCGCGTTGAAATACATTGAGCGGCTCGTATCCATGGAAGTGGAAAATCCGAACGCTCAGACTACCTGGGTTGACCTGTTGTTGGAACAATATGAGATTACCCAGGACTGGCGTCAGGGCGAGGTTGTACTGGGTAAACGATGGAAAGCCTACCCGGAACAGCTGGCCTTTCACATCGGATACCTGAAATGCCTGTTTGAGCAGAAGAAGTACACAGAAGTTGAAAAAGATACCTGGGAGGCGGTCAAGCAGAACCCCCAGAATATTGAATACTGGCAGCTGCTGGTCAACATTTTTGTCTACCAACAACTAAATGATGAAGCACAGCAAATTGTTTCCAGTGCCCTGGCGATCAATCCTGACAATCAGGTATTGCTGGGCTTGAAATATCAAATTGAAAATGTTACGAACAGATCGGAGAACTCATGATCAGTCGAATCTGGCACGGTTATACAACCAAAGCGAACGCGGATCAATATGAAAATATGCTGAAGGATGAGATATTTGTGGGGATTGGGGAACGGCATATAACCGGATATCAGGGCATCCAGTTGTTCCGGAGAGACCTGGAAGATGATGTGGAGTTCATTACCATAATGTGGTTTGATTCATTGGATGCAGTCAGGGTCTTTGCCGGAGATGATTACGAAGTGGCGGTTGTACCAGACAAAGCCCGGGCGGTACTCAAACGCTTTGACGCCCGGTCACAACATTACGAAGTTAGAGCGGCGATGTAATCTGCTGCCATCTTCTGGTTGTAGGGAGGGAATAATTTCGGCTATCGCAGGTTGGTCAGGTTGAAGGATAGTCTTTAAATTGTCAGCAACAAAATAATGGCATCCACGCATGATTTATGATTACGGCGGAAAGTTATAAAGAAAATATTCACAGAATAGGGGCCAGGTCTATAGTTCCGGCTTTGAATGTAAACAATCCGATGGGATTATCTAAATAAAATCTATACAAATTCGTGCTAATCTAGTCTCATTATCAAAGCCGTTCCGGATGTGTTTGGAGTAGGTGTTTATGGGAATAAAAGTCCTGGTAGTGGATGACCAGTCAAGTGTGAGGCAATTGCTGCAGGATTATTTAACCGAACAAGGGTTTAAGGTGATCACGGCGACAGACGGGCAGAATGCCATTTATACAGCCCGCCATGAAGAGCCCGATCTGATTCTGTTGGATATTATGATGCCGCGAATGGATGGCTATGACTTTTTACGCCAGTATCGCCAGGAACGTCAAACCCCGGTGATCATCATTACCGCGCGTGAAGAAGAAACAGATGCGGTTGTAGGCCTCGAACTTGGGGCGGATGATTACGTGATCAAACCATTCCGCATGCGGGAACTGGTAGCCCGCATGCATGCCGTTCTTCGCCGGCGGGATGAAACCCAGGAAAAATTCTCGCTATTCCGCGAAGGGGATCTAATACTGGATGAGCGTACACACTCCATCACGGTTAAAGGGGAACCGGTATCGCTTACTCCCATTGAGTTTGATCTGTTGCGCATGTTTATGCGATCACCGGGCCGGGTTTTTTCCCGGTCTGAACTCATTAATCATCTGGCGGAAAGCGGTTTTTCCGGGTTGGATAGCACCTTGAATGTTCATATCCGAAATTTGAGAACCAAAATTGAACCTGATCCCGCCCAACCCCGTTATATCGATACCGTATTTGGTGTGGGTTATCGTTTCTTGAAGGAAGAATGAAAGTATTACAGAAATCTCTTTATTGGAAATTGTCTCTGGCATTTCTGCTGGTAGCTTTTTCGGCGTCTGCTGTGGCAGCAGTTTATATCCGGTTGTCGAGCCAGGAAAGCCTCTGGCAGCTTCTGATCGACCAGCAGCGCGAATCCATGCAACAATCGCTGGAGAATTACTACGCCGAGTAAGGTT